>JBFOLV010000483.1:0-5741 GCA_040830325.1 Kordiimonas sp.
CCAGTGATATCCTTCGGCCTCACATAAACTTTTGTGGGCAACCCTTCTCCACCTTCATTGGTAATGACAAGCTTATGACCTTCTGCATAGACCTTACCGACAGTTAAAGTCATGTTTGCGAGTTTACTGACTACTCTCATGCTTAGTCCTCCCGCAGCAGGCCAATTTTCTGAGCAGCACGAATTCGTTGCTCGTGAAGATTTGCCATGTCTTCTACAGTTTTACCGGCTGGTGGTG
Source organism: Kordiimonas sp. (assembly GCA_040830325.1). Taxonomy (GTDB): domain Bacteria; phylum Pseudomonadota; class Alphaproteobacteria; order Sphingomonadales; family Kordiimonadaceae; genus Kordiimonas. The sequence goes on from JBFOLV010000483.1 coordinate 238, forward strand.
TGAATTGACCGCGCCCATATACATCAAGGAAAACTTCCCTGAGCGGCTTCATCTTGTCAGCCAAATTTTGAGGTGGCTTACCAGATGGGAACTGGTTAGGCGGGTAAATTGGCTTTTCATACATCTGCTTAAAGCCCTCCGTACGCACATCAACCCAAGTGTTATGGTTACAACGTGAACGGTGCTCACGAAGCGCTTCAATATCTATCGGACAGCTAATCACTTGCTCTTCCGGATAGTCAGCGCGCCTCAATACAAGACCCGTGTAGTCAATAATGAAGGAGTGCCCCGGACAAAATGCTTTCGGATAGAATTTATGCTCTACCGTGCCCCAGTTGGAACCAAGCAAATAACACATATTGTCATGGGCGCGAGCACGACGCGTAAAAGTCCAAAAATCCCAAGGCTCATTGACGCCTTCTACTTCCTGAATCGCACCTGGATGACAGATAACTTCTGCACCGTTATAGCCAAGCGCACGTGATACTTCAGGCGTACACCCATCATGGCATGTCATTGTACCAAGCTTACCAATCTCAGTATCGACAACAGGGAAAAGGTCTTTAATGTCGCCGCCAAACACTTCTGAATATTCATCGAGTATATCATGCGGACTAGTGCCAAGCCCAAGAGACGCATTGATATGCCACTTGTGGTATTTGAGGATTACATTTCCACACGGACCGATGATGAACGCGGTATTGAACCAACGATCTGGGAACTCAGGTACGCGCTCAATAATACCACCACCAGAAATGTAAATATTGTATTCCTTGGCCTTGTCACAGAGCCTCTGAATCTCTGGCCCATCAAAGGTAACGGCCTTTTTCATAAAGCCATCAAGACCATCTTCACCTTTTCCTGGTGTTGTAACACCCTGCATAAAATACTCAGGCAACACTACCAGCCGTGCAGGTAATTCCCAATGATATCCAACACTGAAATCAATCATGTTGCACACACGGTCAAGGTTCTTCTGAACCGCTGACTGGTCGTCAGAAATCGTCACGGCAGGCTGAATAACCAGCGCTGTGTATTTCTCAATTTTCTTCGATGGTTCAGTTAATTTGTTCATGATGTACTCACTGAATTAATAGTCATTTTTCTGCATGCCAAAGTCTTCCAGCATCACATTTGCGGTGATAGTGCCCATGGCTGAGATAGCGCCGCCGGGGTGGCAGTGTGGGCCTGTCATATAGAGATTGCGGATTGGGGATCTATAGTGGGCGTAACCCGGAAATGGTCTGAAATAACCAAGTTGAGCCTGAATGCGCTCACCACCAGTTGTAACACCGTCCACAAAACTTGGATTTGCCGCCTCCAACGTTTCGCGCGTTTCGATATAGCGCCCAAGAATATTGTCTTCATTAATGTTGGGGGCATATTGCTGAAGCTTGGGTAGTAAGACATCATCGACATAATCTTCGCTGATCTCATCCCAGGTTTTGCCGTCCTGTAGCCAGTTGGAAACAAACGTATCAAAGATAAGCGTATGCTGGCCATCCGGTGCTCGAGTTGGGTCCACCACTGTCCAGCACGCACTCCACAAAAATGGATCCGAAGGTGGTATACCCTGAGCAATCTCTGCATATTGTTTCAACAACTGCTGCTCGCTATCCACAATCCGGTGGAATGGGCAGCTACTCATTAGCTCACCATTACTGAAACGCGGCGCTTCCTTAAGGGCGTAATGAACTCGGCAAATGGTAATTTTTCCGAAGGAAAAACGGTCAACCATTTGCTTAAAGTCTGGTTTTAGGTTTTCTTCACCCACCATCTTCAAGAAAGTTTGTTTTGGTTCAAGCGCTGAAACAACCCCTTTGCGCGCCCTAATCTCCTCACCGCTCTCTAACTGAAGGCCCACACAGGTATCATCTTCAATCAGCATCTTTTTGACAGACGCACCTGTTAGCACTTCACCTTCATTATCATTCACATACCGCATCATTGCGTTCGGCAATTCTTGGCTACCACCCTCAGGGATAGATTGGCCAAACTCATGAATCGCTGGAATCATGATGTAAAAAGACTGCCCCGCGCCTTCTTGTTCCGGCAAAATTTGGGGTGCCATGGCCCAGTTAAGCATGACACCCCGGACAAATGGGTCTTCAAAATTATGATCCACCCACGAACGTGCGCTGAGAGAAAACTCCTGCAGGCGGTGTAACCCTTCAACACTGTTTTCCATAGCTTGCGCCATATAGCTTGGCGGCACTGGCGGAGAAAAGAAGGCTTTCAAAAAGCCGTCTTTAATTGCTGCGAATTCATCATAAACTTCACGGTAACGGTCACCATCTTTTTTTGAGTAAGCGGCGATACTTTCAACCGTTTTATCAATATCCCGGTAGATTACAATTCCGGGCCCACCAGCTTTGTCAGGGTGCCCTGTAATTTGGTCATCTGACCAAAGGTATTTCAGACCGTACTTCTCAAGTTCAGGCCGTATTTCTTTAAAGTCTGGATTACAGTGAATCCAAACATGCGATGAGCCAAACATATCATGCTTAAAGCCTGGTACTGTTACCTCACGCGTTACAGCGCCGCCACCAACCCAGTCATTGCGTTCCACGACACACACACTGAGTCCTCGCTTTGTAAGAAGGCTGGCACAAGCCAATCCATTTACGCCGCCGCCCGCGATAACAATATCAAACTCTTTCATTATGCCCTCACTCAGAAATCCTCTATTTCATCTGGATATCTCAGCGTTAACCACCGGGACAAATGACGGAATCTCATCAGCTATTAGAATTTCTGATCAGGCTGGGTGTACTTACGCTCTATAGCTTCTTCTTTACCCAGTTTTCTGTGTTCGACGCAGCCACAATGAAATCACGCCGGGCTTCCTGTGAGGTTCTATCCAAAAATTTCCATACAGTTTTAGCCTGCTGTCCAATTTGATAACGAAGCCTAGTAGGAACATTGTCGATGATACTCAAAATCTCTTCAGCTGCTTCAATGACAGGGGGGTGCTCACCAGTTTCTTCAGGGGTTGACACCATGCCCTGATACGGCACCGTCAAGTCCTGTTCAGGCTGGTTTTTCATTAAGTTCGTGGCGTATGCACCAAGCTCAAGGAGAACAACTTTGATATCCCAAGGTGTTACTTCCAACGACAAGCTTTCCGTCGCAGCCTCCAAGGCATGCTTACTTGCGGCATATATTCCATCCCCCGGCAGGCCCAGCAAACCAGATAGCGAGGAGACCATATGGATTTGCCCCCCTCGCTGCTCCCGTAAAATTGGTAAAAAAGCACGGGTCACATTAAGTGCACCCATGAAATTCACTTCAAAAACACGCTGAATATTAGCTGCTGGCATATGTTCTATGGGGCCGCCAGCATAAACACCTGCATTATTGATGATGGCACGAACGTATCTCCCTGACGCCTTTATGGCCGCCGCTGCTTCCATCACTTGCGACGCACATGTAACATCAAGCTGAATTATTTCCACGTCATCAGGTAATTCATATTGAACAGATATATCTCGAACCCCAGCAAAGACATGGTATCCAGCCTGAGTTAAGACATGCGTCAAAGCAAAGCCTAAACCGCTGCCTGCCCCCGTTATCAATATAGCGCCCTTATCCACTACCCATCCTCAACCTAAGTTCTGATGACAGAGTAGCGGACAAAGGCCATAATTTCAGATGAAGAAGCCTCACTGTAATTTAGTCCTGCTTATGCAAAGAAACGAGCCAAGTCATGAGCATGACTGATGAACACAATAAAAAAGCTCATTTGTGTTCATGGCCATACCCGCTAGCATACGGACGGTGGGAACTTGCAGCGAGATGCTGCTTGTAGTTGGAGTAAGGGAAATATGTATGCCGCTGATTTCACAAGATAATATCTTTGCTTTGGTGGCAATTATATTCGGACTATCCTTTCTTGGGTTTTGGGCTGACAAACATAGCCTAGCACGAAAGATACCTGGTGTTGTGTGGGTGCTTGCCGCTGGCATCCTACTATCAAACACAGGGGTTATTCCGCTCAAAGCATCAACTTATGATTTCGTTGGGGGCTATATTATGCCACTCGGCGTACCCCTCTTGCTATACCGCGCCAACATCCGACAAGTATTTCGTGAGAGTGGCATGGTTCTGCCCATTTTTCTTCTGGCTTCCATTACAACTGCCATAGGTGCCGTTGTTGGTTTTTACTTGTTCGACCTAGGTGAAATTGGACCAAAGATAGCTGGTGTATACGGTGGTACCTTCATTGGCGGTATGGTGAATTTCGTAGCCATCGCAGAAGTGGCTGAACTAACCACAACGGAGTTTGGTACAATACTGAGCCCTAGTGCACCTGTTAGCATTATTGCACTAATGGCTTTAATTGTTATTCCCTCCATTCATTGGATTGCTGGCAAATATAGCCTTAAAGACCACGGCCAAAGTGAGCTTCAGGAACAACAAACCGGAGAACCAGATCCACGCCCTGAATTTCGCTTAAGGCAAACTACTGCCGCACTCGGATTAAGTGCCATTATTTGCGCGGTCGGCACAGGCCTCGCTGACAGTTTGGGTATATCAAACTACAGCTTGTTTTTGATCACACTTATCACCGTCACGCTCGCAAATATTATCCCCAATCAGTTGTCCCGTCTTACCGGTGATTTTGAACTCGGCATGGTGTGTATGTATCTGTTTTTTGCTGTTATCGGTGCAGGCACGAACGCCACCGAGTTTGCTGAATCTGCCTTTACCTACTTCTGCTTTGGCCTATTCATCATTGCTTTCCATATTACCGCAACACTTGTCCTCGCACGTATCTTCAAATTTGATCTTGCTGAAACAGTTGTCGCGTCTGGAGCCGCACTTGTTGGTGCGGCAGCCACGGCAGGTATCGCTTCATCCAAAGGGTGGAAGAACTTAATCACGCCCGCAATAACCACCGGCATGCTAGGCTATGTGATCGCCAATTTTGTCGGTGTCGCGATTTTGAACTTCTTAAGTTAAAATCTTTTCCGTGCAGGCAAGCCATTTACTGTAAAGAATTGGGGCGAATATTTGGGCTCTATTTCTAACCGATAAGCTAATTTTTAAATACTGTAATATAATGTACGGGTTTTGTGCTGTTTTACGTCTGGTAAAGAGCTAGTAAAATAAAAAGTTTCTTTATTAAGGAAGGTACACCGGCATGATTCACGCATTGAGGGTGATCTCTGCCACGCTGCTACTCTATGGGTGCAGTCAGGAGGGCGGAGATGTTATTCCAAAAACATCCAATGATTATCGCAACGACTTTGTAAAAGAAGCTTCCAAACTTCTTAAAGATTCAGACACGCCTGGCGTTGCTGTAGCCATCGTAAAAGGAGATGGTAGAAAATGGACATATGGGTTTGGTTATGAAGATCTAGAAAACCAGAAACCCATGACAGAAAACACTGTCATTTCAATAGGGTCAGTAAGTAAAATAGTTACTGGTTTTGCCGCCATGCAAGCAGTAGAAAAAGGGCTTCTAGATTTAGACGAAAGTGTAAATTCATACCTGCCATTTA
>JBFOLV010000484.1:0-5193 GCA_040830325.1 Kordiimonas sp.
TCAAATAAAAATACAGCGGAATAATTTTATGGTGCATAAGCCATTGAAATATAGAGATTTTGGTTGATGCAGCCCATTTTCAGTTGACTACCTATTGGTTTAAAATTTGACCATTGGTTAAATTAGTGCTAAATCATACCCAGATAAAGTTCGCAAATTGTGGGGTTTGGGGAAATGGGAGAAAGTAAATGACAATGAAGAAGGTAATGCTCAGCGGGGTCAGTAAGACATCAATTTTACTATGTGCATCGATTTTGGCTGAGACTGTCGCCGCCCAAGACTTTGAAATGGAAGAAATCGTTGTTACGGCGTCCAAACGGGAAACTTCTTTATTGGATTTACCTCAAAGTATTCAGGCGATTGGTGGTGGTGAAATTGAAGATCAAGCGCTTACCGCTGTGGAAGACATTACCTCTCTTGTTCCCAACCTCAATTTAAATGCTAGTGCAAAAAGAGGTGGCGGCTTTAATATTCGAGGTATTGCTGCCCTAAGTGAACAATTTAGTCAGTTTGCTACGGTGGGGCTGTATCTGGATGAGACGCCAATTTCGGATGGTTTTGCAAACTTTGATGTTGCTCTTTTTGATCTTGAACGCGTCGAAGTTCTCAAGGGTCCACAGGGGACACTCTACGGCGAAGGTTCACTTAGTGGTACGGTTCGGCTCATTACGAAGAAGCCAGAAATGAACATATTCTCTGGCAAAGTTCTGGCGGGTATCGAGACTACAAAAAACGGGAAAGTTAGCTACCGGGCAAATACAGCTTTGAATCTACCTATTGCTGATGACACGGCTGCACTACGCTTAACGGCCAGTCATACGCGTGATGGTGGTTTCATGAACGCGACATCAAGTGCTGATGCAGCAGTAGCTGAAAATGTGAATGACAGTCGATCAACATATTTGAAGGCAGCGCTGGCTTTGCAGGTTTCGGACGCCTTTTCATTGACGCCTAGTTTTGTATATCAAAAGCGTTCAGCTGACTCGGGCGTTTTTGACTCTATAGTTTTACCGGATTTAACAGGTTTCGCGAATGGTCCCAATGATATTCAAGAGACATTGCAGATATATTCCCTGGAAGCACAGTATGATTTCGGATGGGCGGACCTTGTCTCGTCAACATCCTACCTCAAAAGAAAAATGGCTAGCCAAGATGATGATATTTTGACAAACGCGATAGTTAGTGCCGTTTTTGCACCTAGCGCCGTCACGACACAGTTATTTGATCGGTCAATCAAGACGTTCACACAAGAATTGCGCTTGGTCTCAAAGGGGAGTGAAAGATTTGACTGGTTGTTTGGTCTTTTTTACCGCAATCGTGAATACAATGAACAGGTTAATATCAGCAACGCTGTGATTGGCAGCCTTTTAGGTAGCCCTCTTACATTTGCGCAAGATAATCGGGCTGATTACAAGCAGAAAGCAGCTTTCGGGGAGGTAAATTTTCATGTTAGTGAGAGCTTTACATTAACTGCTGGTGCGCGTTGGTTTGAAGAAGATATAAGCTCAAGGCTAGATTTTGGCACACTCAGTCTTGTTACCAACAGTTTTGAAACTGTTCTGCGCGAGCCCAAAATAAAGGAAGACAACGTTCTGCTAAAATTGGCGGCATCTTATGCGCCAAGCGAGAGCACGACACTTTATGCTCTCTTCACTCAGGGTGTACGTCCAGGTGGTGTAAATGATCGGGTTCTCGATATTCTAGATCGGCTGTCACCAGCAGAAGAAGACGCACTGGCCACATTTGATTCTGACTCAACAAACAATTACGAAGTTGGCTTGAAAACTCAGTTGTTAGACAAACGTTTGCGCCTGAATATCGCTGGCTTCTATATTGACTGGTCGGATATTCAACTAGACCGTGATTTCCAAAATATTCCAGGGCCTGTGTTTACCATTAATGCCGGAAAAGCCAAGAGCATTGGGGCAGAACTGGAGTTGGTTGCCATGCCAACAGATAACTTCCAAGTTGGCGTTTTTATGGGGTACAATGATGCGAAGATGGCTGAAGACACTAGTACGTCCGCAGGAGTGATTCCAAAGGATGCCAAGCTTCCATTTGCGCCTAAATTTTCACGTAATATTTATGGTGAATGTACTTTCAGTGTTGGAGATGGTCATACTGGTACTATTCGCGCAGACTGGCGTCATACAGGTAAACGTAATGCCGGCGTAGATGTTGTTGATGACCCTGGTTTTGTACTAGCCAGTTATAATACAGTTGATGTTCGCGCCAGCGTAGACTTTGGTGCATGGTCGATCAGTGCTTACGCCAAAAACCTTACCAATACTCGGGCTGAACTGGATGCCCTTCTATTTGGCGATGGGATTTTAGGCGATGCCCTGGCCGGATTTGTTCGCAACCGTCCACGGACAATTGGTGTGCAGTTGCAAGCCGAATTCTAGTCGTTCCGTAGACGACCAATTCAAAAAAGAGTAGAGAGACCGAGTAATCCCCTTACATGGTCTCAAGTATAACGACCAAACTACTATGTGGTTTGGTACCTGTAAAATTGCGCCGAGTTCCGGCAATAGCGAGACGAAGAATGCAATTCGATAGAATGATAATGGAAAAGGAAGCCCCTGAGGAAATGGGGTACGACAAGATTAAGTATAATCTTTCAGAAAGCTCTATAGCGGACCGAACTTTGGCGGACCTTGGGTTGGATTTGAATGACCTACTCCTGTTTTATGGGGATCATAGTGGGATACCGGAGCTAAGGAATATTATCGGCAAAAAATATTACGGGCTTGGCCAAGACAATGTTCTGGTTTGTGCTGGTGCTTGTATGGCGTTGTTCATTGTTAATGCCACCATTCTGTCTCCTGAGGACCAACTACTAGTAGTGCAGCCAAATTACGCGACAAATATTGAAGTGCCAAAGTCGTTAAGTATCGGAATAGACTTAGTGGCATTGAGTCTTGAGAATGAATTCAAGCTGGATGTAGAGGCTTTGGAAGCGTGTATCCAACCTGAAACGAAACTTATCAGTGTAACCTATCCGCACAATCCTTCTGGTGTGGTGATATCCGAAAGCGACCTCATGGAGCTTATTGAGGTTGCGGAAAGGCATGGTTGCTATTTGCTTGTTGATGAAACGTACCGTGAATTAACCTTTGGCAAGAAACTGCCTACAGCTGCTAGCCTTAGCTCGAAGGCTATCAGTGTGGAGTCTGTGTCTAAATCTTTTGGCATACCGGGTATTCGCATCGGTTGGGTCGCTACACAGGACCCTGTATTGATGGAGCGTTTTCTCGCAACGAAAGAGCAAATTGTTATATGTAATTCAGTGGTTGATGAGCAAATAGCATTCGAAGTTCTGAAACAAAAAGAGCAACTCCTTGCCCAAACTGCGGGCAAAAATATTGAGAACTTTGAAGTCGTTAAAAAGTGGATGGCAGGTCAAGATATACTTGAGTGGGTTGAACCATCTGGAGGGGTTGTCTGTTTTCCGCGTTTTAAAAGCAACGTCGATATTGATACTGATTTATTTTACCAACTACTCCTTGAAAAATATGACACGTTTGTTGGTCCTGGACGCTGGTTTAATGAAACCGATCGGCATTTCAGAATAGGGTACGGTTGGCCAACAAAAGAAGAGTTAACAGCGGGCTTGGATGGGATTTTGTCCGCTGCCCGAGATTCTCGTAGATAATCATGGGATTATCAAAATGTTCCCACAGGTCTCGATAAACCGTGCCAAACTGAGCGAAAATATCCGGGTCATTAAAGGGGCGCTTGATCTTGTAGGCGTGGAAGTGGCGGCTGTGACGAAGGCTTTTGGTGCGCACCCAGATATAGCGAATGTTTTTGTTGAAGGTGGCGTGGAAGTTTTGGCTGATTCTCGTTTAGAGAATTTGGCCAAGTTAGTGAGCTTCCGCACAAAAAAAATGCTGTTGCGCCTACCTGCATTGAGTGAAGTCGACAGTGTTGTACGATTTGCTGACATTTCACTGGTGTCTCACTTGGAAACTGCTCAGCATTTGTCTGAAAGTGCTGGCGAACAAGGGCAATATCACGGCCTAATTTTGATGATGGATTTAGGTGATTTGAGAGAAGGTATCTTCTGTTCATCCACCTTTATCGAAACTGCGTTAGCTATTCAGAAGTTGCCAAACCTTTCGCTTGAAGGAGTTGGTGCTAATTTTTGTTGTGTTGGAGGCCTAATTCCATCGCATAACGAGGTGCAGCGCCTGAACCAACTGGTGCTGAATATTGAAGAACGTTCGCATATATCAGTGCGAACTATATCAGCTGGGAATTCGAGCAGTTTGCACTTAATATGTGGTGCTACATCTGCAACGCCGATCACTCAATTACGAATAGGCGAGGCCTTTTTGTTGGGGCGTGAAACAGCATACGGTAAGCGAATTCCTGGTACATACTCAGATTGTTTTACGCTTCATGCAGAGATTATTGAGAAGCAAAGAAAACCCTCGGTCCCTGTTGGGGAAATCGGAACAGATGGCTTTGGTAATAAACCAAGTTTCGTGGACAACGGCGAACATTGGCGTGCGATATGCGCTGTGGGTAGGCAAGATGTAGATCTTAGTCAGTTGACACCCGTTGATAATAGAATCTCTGTCGTTGGCGGTAGTAGCGATCATCTGATTCTAAATATTGAAGCTTGTTCGGATGACTATGGTTTGGGTGACATTGTCGACTTTAGCCTTAGCTATAGTGGGATTTTGGGTGTGATGGCATCGCCGTACGTAAACAAAAAAATCATCCAATAACTCTGGTTTTTCATTCAATTCATTATGGAAATCGATAGCTTTGTTAGATTATCTCACTTTATGTGTCGCAAATGTAGGATTGTCTCAGTAATTGAGTCACGCAGTCTCACTTTATGCGTCATTTTTGATCTGGAAATGGCGGATTTCCGCGGAAGCGAGTCTCAGTAATTGCGTCACCCTACAGTTTTGTCGTGTGACACATAAAGTGAGACACGAAACGCCCATTTTCCGCAGAAAATGGGCGTACATTGCGTGAAACCATGTCTTCCGTCTTTTAACAGGTGAGCTATCTATAAGTTGGGTGAACGTATTACACGGCGTTTAGAAACGTCGGGTAGACTTCGTGTGTGTATCTGTTGCTCTAGAATTGAACCAAATCAGGAATGCCCTAATCGATTAAGGCCAACCATAGCATAATTATTAGGTGTGTGGCGTAAGGGAATGGATAATGGAATCA
>JBFOLV010000485.1:0-5472 GCA_040830325.1 Kordiimonas sp.
CACTTCAAAGCCAACCCAGCGTTCAAAATCTTTTGGCCGCGTCAAAGGACGATCAACCCCAGGCGAACTTACCTCTAGCAGATACTCCCCCTGAAGAGGATCCTCCACATCGAGAAGAAGTGAAACCTCACGAGATAATTTCGCACAATCTTCAACACCCATTGTACCGTCGGGACGCTCCGCCATGATCTGTAGGGTTGGCTTACGCCCACCACCATAGGTCACACGGATAAGTTCATATCCCATCGACTCAACAGTTGCTTCAATGATTGCAGCAATTTGATCCGCAGCTTCAGTCACCAAGCTTATCCTTTCCTGCTTCTCATAAACTACACCAAGGCACGCTACTCAACACGACAAAAATCCGCCGTAGGTGTGGGTTATCGCGGCTGTGGGCCTTGGCCCACCCCTTGAATAATCACCAATACTCTAGGAGAAGTGGCATCTATATACAGCCAAGACCCGCTCGGGGCAAGGGCAAAAAAGCCAGTTTTTCTGCGCTCTAAGGCGACTCGGGTGATTCTTAGTTTACGAATCAGCACTTTAAGGGATTTAGCTATCGGATCTTGGTAACCGCTTGAAACGAAAATATGTCGCTCGACCCTCTAAAGCTTTTACCTCATACCGTGTTTCAGGCCAGTCATCCGGGCGCGTTCGCCAATCATCAGGGCCTTCCGCCAACCATTCAAAGTCAGCATGTTCTGACATTTGAATAGCTGTCCATTCTCGGTAAATAGGATGATCCGTACCCACCCTAAATTCACCGCCATCTTTCAGTACGCGCGCAAGATCATTCAAGTTAGCAGGATTGACAAACCGCCTACGTGCATGGCGCCTTTTAGGCCATGGATCAGGGTGGATGAGAAATATTCGGTCAACACTTGCATCCGGCAACCGCCAGATTACATGGCGCGCATCATCACCGTACACTCGGACGTTATCAATGGACTGCTCTTCAATTTGGGTTAAAAGCCCCACAACACCATTCAAGTATGGTTCACATCCAATCATACCAACATCTGGATTAGCCTGAGCCTGCCATACCATATGCTCGCCCTTACCAAAACCAATCTCTAACCACACTTCCTTTTTGGGCTTACCAAACAGAGAGAGTAAATCAATTTCCGCCCCCTCCTCTTTAGAAACAGGAACAGAAATCTTTGGTAAAAAGTCCTCAACTAGCGCCTTTTGGCGCCCAGAAAGGGTCGGCCCCTTACGGCGACCAAAGAAGCGACGATCAGGCGTCGTATAATTCGATACATGTTCAGTTTTGTCAGTCATGACCGCTCCTATAGCGGAAGATGATGTTTTTCAAAAGAGGCAATCTTGCTATTTCCGGGCTAGACGCTCAACTCGCATGATCTGAAGCAAATAGAATAGCAAAATACCACTCGACAAAAAGGCAACCAATAGAACTTTAAAACCAGTTGGCAGTGCAGGGGCATCTATTGGTTTTGGTAAAGGGCTTTCAATTGTTCCACGACTACCAAGCCCCAGCGCACTAACCGTACGACCATATGCATCAATGACTGCACTCACCCCCGTACTTGTGGAACGCACCATCGGCAAACCCTCTTCTATCGCCCTAAGGCGAGACAAAGCGAGATGTTGATACGGGCCATCAGTCATACCAAACCAGGCATCATTACTGAGGATTAACATCCATTCTGGACGATCACCCTCCAAAACCACCTGTCCAGGGAAAATCCCTTCATAACAAATGAGTGGTGAGAAAGAAGGCACACCAGGCAGTTTCACTGTCTGCAAACTATCACCAGGGGTCCACGCTGATCCGCCCATTGCTTTTGTGAGCTGACTTAAACCAATGGACTTCAATGTATCCTCAAGAGGTAGATACTCACCAAATGGGACCAAATGATTTTTGTCATAGCGTGCGTAAAGGTTACCTTTGGCATTGAAGGCGATCAGACTATTGTAATAATTTAACGCCCCATCCTCTTCAGAAAATCTCGGCGCACCAGTGATTGCATAAGAACCAAATTCTAACAACCGTGACATCCGCCACCTCAAGAGAGACCCATCACGATCAAAGGTTTCCCTTTGCACAGCGGTTTCAGGCCAAATCAATAACTTGATACCTTCCGCTTTACCTTTCTCGCTCTGCCCTCTCGAAAGCTGCATATGATTGTCAAAATGATCATCAATGAGATAGCTACGCCACTTTTCACTTTGAGAAACATTTGCCTGCACCACCCGAAGAGAAACACCAAGGTCATAATAGGTCTCATTCCCCATAAGCCTCTGATATCCCGCAACAGCCAAAACAGGGAACACCAACACTCCCACTACAGCAACACAAACTGCCCGTAGAGAAGGTTGTTCTTCAAGAAACAATACCAAGCTACCCGCAGCCAATATGGTCACAAAGGACAGTCCGTAGACGCTTAACCAATAAGTACTTTGCGCAACAGGAAGCCATTCAGCCCAAGCCGAACCCACCAGATGCCAAGGAAAACCTGTAAACCAAAACCCGCGTGCTACCTCAAACAATGTCCAAGAGGCCGCAAAAACAAATACCCTAGCAACACCCTTGACCTTCAAACGCCATGTCACCCAAAAGCTAAGGCCGGTGTATATCGCCAAAAGCGCAGACAAGGCAAACACAGCAAAAGGTGCCAAAATTGCAGGCACATTGTCCTGCTGAGTAAAACTATAGCCAATCCAGTTCAAGCCGATCGAGAACAGGCCAAATCCCAACCACCATCCACTACCAAATGCTGACTTACCGTCTTTCGATCGTTCGATCATGAGCAACGCAAATGGAACAACAATAAAAACGGCAGGAAACATGTTTGCCGGAGCAAAAGCCCGAGAAAGCAAAACACCCAACAGAAAGGCAAATATAGCTAAACCAAATCTAGATTGCGTCTCTAACCAATCAAAAACGCGCCCAACCCAAATGGTTGGCAAACTGGACGCTTGGCCAAGGCGCTCGTTATTATCAATCATGGGTTTTCTTGACCAGATCGCCCTCTTCAGCAGTCGTCGCTGATGGCGGATGAATTCTTACTTTGCAAATCCGGCGCGGATCAGCATCCACCACCTCGAACTTATAGCCACTTTCGTGAAGAATTTCTTCTCCAATTTCAGGTACACGTCCCGCTAGGGTAAAGACAAGCCCACCAAGAGTGTCAACATCTTCATCTTGTTCTTCAGGTAAGATGTCTACGCCTAATACCGCTTCCATTTCTTCAATATCTAGTCGCGCATCAGCGTCATAACCGCCACCGCCAAGCGGTACCAAGTCCGGTTCTTCTACCTCATCGTGCTCATCTTCGATTTCGCCGACAATTTCTTCAACAATGTCCTCAACGGTCACCAAACCGTCCGTACCACCGTATTCATCTACAACAATCGCCATATGCATGCGGCCATGCCTCATCTTGGCAAGCAAATCCATTACTTTCATAGATGGTGGAACGAATAAAACAGGGCGTTTGATTGTTGCTACAGTAAAATCAGTAGTATCACCGCCATCCGAGAGCACCTTCAGCACATCTTTCACATGTACCATACCAAGCACATGATCGAGGTTATCACTAAATACCGGAATCCTAGAATGGGCAGCGTCCGCAAAGATTTTTACCAGTTCCTTGTATGACACATCGTTTTGCACAGCTATAATATCTGCACGCGGCACCATTACGTCATCAACACGCAGTTCGCCGTACTCAAGAACATTAAAGAGCATTTCACGCTCAACGTCCCCTAATGCACCAGCATTCGCATCTTCACCATGTCCGTCAATAGCCTCTTCAAGGCTTTCCCTCAGGCTAACTTCAGGTTGCTTGAGCCCGAGAAATGCCTTTAGGCCACGCCAAAAACCAGACGTCGCGGCATTTTGACTATCAGCCATCAAACTATCTCCCTATAAGGGTCAGGGATATCAAACTGTGCCAAGATTTGTCGCTCCAATTCTTCCATGGCCTCTGCTTCATCTTCCTCAATATGGTCATGACCAAGCAAATGTAAAACCCCATGGACAATCAGATGTGCAAAATGATGAGAAACAGGCTTCTTTTGCTCTGCAGCTTCTAGCAACACCAAATCAACCGCAATGATCAAATCACCTAGCGGCACGGGAGGGCCTCCTGCATTCGAAAACGCAATCGCATCATCTAAATCTTCGGGTTCAACGCCAGGGAAAGACAATACATTCGTAGGTTTATCTTTTCCACGATAGTCTCTATTGAGTTCTTGACTACGATTGTTGGAAACCAGCTCCACAAAAACTTCAGATGCCACCCGACTGCAAGTTCTATCCGAAGCTATCGCAGCACCCACGGCATGAGAGATAACATTTTCCCAGTCAGCCTCATCCCCTAGGGAATGGCCATTCAATTCTATATCCAAGGATAAATGAGGGTTTGGTGATAGCTTTTCCGCAGAGAAACTCTCAACAATGGAGACAGACATAATTCAGACCTTATCGCCCATCATCATCGCCGTAAGCGTCAACAATGCGCCCAACCAACGGATGCCTTACCACATCCCGCTGATTAAAGCGGGTGACCGCAATGCCGTCAACGCCTCTAAGAATATCCAAAGCATGGCGAAGACCTGACCGCGTACCTCGTGGCAAATCAACTTGGCTCGGATCACCACACACGACCATGCGCGCATTCTCACCGAACCTCGTCAAAAACATCTTCATCTGCATAGGCGTCGTGTTCTGGGCTTCATCAAGAATAACAAATGCGTTCGCAAGCGTACGCCCACGCATATACGCAAGTGGCGCAATTTCGATTTGACCACTGGCAATCCGTTTCTCCACTTGCTCAGCAGGCATCATATCATACAGTGCGTCATAAAGAGGGCGCAGATACGGATCCACTTTGTCTTTCAGGTCTCCAGGCAGGAACCCCAAGCTTTCCCCCGCCTCAACTGCTGGACGAGATAATACTATGCGGTCAATTTCACCGGCAAGCATACGAGCAACCGCCATAGCGACAGCAAGATATGTTTTACCGGTACCTGCAGGGCCAACACCAAAAACCATTTCATCACGTAACAGCTTGGCAATATAATCAGCCTGCCCCGGGGACCGCGGCATAATCACCCTGTTTCGTGTCGTAATTTTAAGATCAGACTTTGCCTTAGGTGTTGCAGAAATAGTGTCAGCAGGCAACTTAGCTTCATTAGCTATTGTCGTGCCTTCACTCATGCGAATGGCGCCATCAACATCACCGATGTCAATATCCTGACCTTTTTGCGCCAAATCATAGAGATCTCCGAGAACTCTTTTTGCCAAATCAGCACTTTCGGCCGACCCTTCAATTGCAACCCTATTACCTCTATTAATAAGAACTACACCAAGCCGTTGTTCGATACGGGCGAGATTTTGATCATGTTGACCAAAAATAACTGCTGCAAACCGATTATCTTCAAATTCCATCACCATTCGGCGATGATCATTTGACTTTCTTTTCGGCGCTTCTGGAGCGCTCGACG
>JBFOLV010000486.1:0-2667 GCA_040830325.1 Kordiimonas sp.
ACCGCACTCGTGATTGTTATCACTGGCTCCTATATCGGCGGTGAAGGCGTCTCAGGAATGTCCCTTACATCCAAAGCATTTGGCAGTGTTATTAGCTGGTTCCCATGGATATTGGCTCTTGCAGCATTCCTCTTTGCCTTTTCAACAATCATCAGCTGGGCATATTATAACAGCAAACTCTGGGGCTTTGTGTTTGGCGATTCAAAACGCTCTATCACCATCTTCCGGATTGTCTTCTGTCTTGCGCTTATCCCTGGGCCAGTCATGTCACTTGCTGAAGTTTATATGGTGATCGATAGTTTCTTCTTCCTGATGGCCATCCCCAATATCATCGGTATTTACCTGATGGCACCCGAAATTAAACAAGATCTGAAAAGTTACCTTGCCAGACTTAAATCGGGCGAAATTAAAAAGACAAAAGCCAGCTAAACCCTTTTCATCTGAATCGGTTTTCACTAGAGTTTTGTAAAGTTTACGGGGAGGCACCTTTGAAGAAACTAGTTATTCTATTTGCACTTATATTGTCGCCAATTGCTACACTGCAGGCAGATGACACTGAGAAGGGCAAGGTTAGTGCCGTCTTAGATCAGCTTCATCAAGCCGCCTCGGACGCAGATTGGAAGACCTATTTCAACCTCTATACAGAAAACTCTACGTTCCTTGGTACAGATGTTTCTGAGCGTTGGGATAAAGCAACATTTCAAAAATATGCTGGCCAATCAAATGGTTGGACATACCATCTTCGTGAACGAAACATCGACCTAACGCCTGATGGCAACAGCGCATGGTTTGATGAAGTTCTTGATAGCGAAAAATATGGTACCAGCCGGGGTACAGGCGTACTGATTCGCACCAACGAAGGCTGGAAGATAACTCAGTATCATTTGACTTTCCCTTTACCAAATGATCTTGCAGCTGGAATCACGCAGCAGATTCAATCGTTTGAGAAAAAACAAAAACGCGGCGAATAATAGGTCAGCTTCCTTGTCTTGAATTACCAGTTTTTTCCACTCATGCTTCCTTGGGAAAAGGGGGAATGCTGAGAGGAGGCTGCTATGCCTGTGTCCGGTGTTTTGGAGTGCTTATTTAGTTATTGGCAACAATTACCGCGCGCCGCTTCAGGAGGTTTACCTGTACGTGCAGCGTTAAATCCCGCTGAACTTCTAGAACTACTTCCACGCGTTGCCCTTCTAAAAAGACTTGATCGCTATAATGTTGAAGCATCAATGATGAATATGGCTGACACCTGCATGTGGCAGCGCCCTTTTGTAGGTATGAATGCTTTTGATTTAACAGCGCCGGCAATACGAGAATCTAGAGCACAATTTTATGAAGCTATTTTAGATCATCCGGCAGCAGCACACCTACGGGAAATTATTCAACAAAAGAATGGCAAACAGGCGACTGTAAAATCACTTTATCTCCCACTAGCTGATAAAGCAGGTAAAGCCACATATATTATGGCCTGCACCGTTTATGAAAACCAACCACGTTATGGCTATGTCAATGACAGGCTAGTATTAGACCATCACGACGTTAAAGAGCTAGAATTTATCGACATTGGTAATGGCGTCCCGCAAATGCAGTTTGCGAGACCAGAACCTCGACAAAAAAATGATGATGTTACTAATTGGTGGCAACGAATAATGCCAGGCCGAGGTAAAGCAGCACCAGTGACTAGATTAGATTCGTAGCTGCGCTAATTTCAGTTACCCATTTTCTCGACCATATTGAACAAAACATTGGGTAAAAAGCGCTTCAGCCAAAGCGCCTGCATTTCCTTGCCCTCTCCCACCGGGATTTCTCGCTTACGTGATCTAAAGCCACGCATAATAACACGCGCGCATGCCTGCACATCCATGCCGCCTTTGATGTTGTCGTCCATCTTCCCAAATGTTTGTCCGTCACCCGTAATCGCATTCTCAGAGATTGCTGTACGGATATAACCAGGGGTAATAGTCGTGACAAATATACCCGCGCTAGACACCTCTGCTCTTAGCGCATCAAAGAATCCCATCATCGCATGCTTCGCAGCACAGTAACCAGTGCGTTGTTGCACGCCAATTTTACCAGCTACAGATGCTGTAACAGCAATATGCCCCTCTCCTTGACCCAGCATAATGGGAAGTACCAACTTGGTTAGTGCAATCTGCCCAAATACATCAACTTCAAAAAGACGCCGGTATGTTTCCATGTCGGTATCTATACACAGTGATCTCTGTGAAATACCTGCATTATTATAAAGCATATCAATACGTCCCTTAAACGCATGAGCAGACACCACAATATCTGGCAACTTTGCCTCATCAGTAATATCAAGCGGCAGAACAAGTATATTTTCAGCGTCCTGACCAAGGTTGATACAAGCCTGTTTTACCCGTTCTAACTCATCCCTGCGGCGAGCTGATAGAATAAGGCAAGCACCGACCTGCGCCATCTCATATGCTACGGCCTCCCCTATGCCCGACGAAGCGCCCGTGATCCAAATTATTTGCCCTTGAAACATATTGTGCTCTCCCTTTTTCTACAAAGTAAGGCGATATGCATCATCAACAAGTTCAAAATTCTCCGATTAGGGATTGATTGTTGTATGGAGTTCGGCCAGTTTGTCGGCAATCCAAAGAGAAAGACAGTATTCGCCATGCCAACCATGTATAGCCTTCTGAA
>JBFOLV010000487.1:0-3657 GCA_040830325.1 Kordiimonas sp.
AAAAATAGCCCCAATAGTCGCAAGACCATATCTTCCTGTGTGAAGCCTGCATCAAAGAAGATGGTTGCTATGGCTACCAGTAATAGTAACGGCAACAACAGTTTTAACACTGCCCGTAAAGCCCCTATTAGCTTTCCTTTAAAGAGTAAGGAGGGCGAAGCGCCATAACTCATGAGTTGCCGTAGGGTACCATCTTCTCGTTCGCCTGCATAAGATGCAAATAGCAGAAGGATTACGACCAAAGGCAAGATGTATTGCATTACCCAAGCTGGGCTAAGATTTACAAAACGCGCCAGATCACCCGCGCCTTCGGCGTGCCGGAATGTGGCTGGATTACGTGAATGGGCCTCCATCCATACGGCGAGGCCGGCATAGTCGATGGAGCCTGGGTCGAAACTGGAAAGGGCCGGAATTGGCTTAAAGGCATAACGGGAAAAATGGGCAGCAGAATGCGGATTTCTTTCGCCCTGGTCATGCCAAACTTCTCTATCATTTTGCGCAGCGGCAATACGTTCTCTTTCAAAGCTGTCCGTGCGGCTCCACCCAAGAGCAAGAGCTGCAATCATCACGGCTACAACAGCCAGATACAAGCCCCGGAGTCGCTTGTCCCGGCTGGTAACCAGCGCTTCTTTTTGTGCGATAGCTGCTACATTCATGCCGCCGCCTCCGCATGGTCATGCATATGGTCAAGATATAGCGTTTCCAGTTGTTGGCCTGTCACTGCTTTTGTCTCGATCACATCAATCAGCTTGCCAGCTTTCATAATACCTATTCTGTTGCTGATTTCCTTGGCGCGAAATAGATCATGTGTCGCCATTAATATGGCTACGCCCTGATCGCGCAATTCGCTGATAAGGGAGCAGAACTCATTAGCCGCCTTCGGGTCTAGGCCTGATAGAGGTTCGTCAAGCAGCAACACTTTGGCGGTTTTTGCGACAGCAATGGCTATTCCAACTTTCTGACGCATTCCTTTTGAGTAACTTGATGATGCTTTGTCCGTCGCATCTGTTGGTAGGCCTGCTTTATAGAGGCACTCCAGGAGTTCGTTTTTTGTCAAATTTTTGCCAGCAAGCTTGGCGAAGAACTCTAGGTTTTCATAGCCTGTCAATTCTGGGTATAGAGCAACCTGCTCGGGGATGTAAGCAATGTCCTGTCGAGCTGCAATTGGGTCTGCGCTTACTAACTTACCGTCAATGAATGCCTCGCCTTCTGACGGATCAGCGAAACCAAGAAAGAGATTGATTGTCGTTGTTTTTCCCGCCCCGTTTGCACCTAGAAAACAGAAAATTTCACCGGCAGATATTTGAACTGAAAGGCCTTTAAGTGCCCAGTGTGGGCCGTAAGATTTGGATAGGTTTTTTGCTTCTAACATTATTGTTTCCCCCGAAATTTAGAAGTTTTTGCGCACAGGTAAGCGTATTTGGCGCAGCACGCCGGGTGCTGCGAGACGGGCAATAGTTGTGCCGCTGTAACAGAAGTAATCGTTGTTCAGAAGGTTGGAGGCTGACAACGTATTGCTTGGTGATAACGCTATTAACGATGATGCACTTAAAGTGCACCACACTATTTTAGTGTACATGGTATCCTCATAACAAAACACGTTCGGCTTCCCCACAAGAGAGCCGATTTACAAATCAGAATTTAGATTCATGTGTTTTGTGTAAGAGGTGGTGCCCTGCTGTGAGAGGATGAAGCCAGCCTAATTTTAGGCGCATTCGCCTTTGAGACTTGAACGACTGGAGATTCTGGGAATTGGTTGGTTTCAACGGCAGGCTTTGTAACGTCTATGTCTTGCAGGCTTTGTTTTACAGTACAATAGTCACATACCTGCTCTAGCGTTTCTGGATGAGACTGTTCGTCATGTCCAAAAGAAAGCGCAAGTTGCACAGCAAAAAGGAGTGCGACACATAATGCCGCAACCGCTGGGATTAACCCCTGTAGGTCTCTATATCCCTTACCTTGCATGCGTTATGTAATAACTTCTTGCTGTGTGGAGAGTCAATATTGTTTCGACGCCGGACTTTCTGTCGAGGGGACTGCTGACATTTAGTGACACGGCTCAATTATATCATCCGCTCCATAGTTAAGCAGCAGTGGATATCATTGATACTATGGCCGGTAGGTCGCGCTGCCTGGCACATTGTTTATCGTATGAGGCATTAAATTATGAAAATGAACTATTTCGTACTTGGAACAAACGACAAGGAAGCATCAATTAAATTCTATGATTCACTTTTTGAGAAAACTGAATTTAATCAAGTTTTGTCAATTGATAGAATGACTTTCTGGCAGGGTGAAGACAAAGATTCTGCATTCGCGGTAGCAACTCCTTTCAATGAGGAGCCTGCAACGAATGGCAATGGCACGATGGTTGGTTTTGATGTTGGCTCTGTTGACGAGGTTAAGCGGCTTCACAAGAGGGCTATTGAATTGGGTGGTACTTGTGAGGGGGAGCCAAATCAGCGAGGGCCTAAGTTCTCGGCATATGTAAGAGATCTAGACAGAAATAAAATTGCTTTTTCTGTTTAGTGACTGTTCTGGAAAAGCCGGGGGTTTCAAAACCCCCGGCAAAGCACAATAGTATAGTCAAAAATATTCAGGAATATTGTTCATGAGTTGAAAGGAAAATTTACATTCCCCTACTAGGACTTAGGTTGTACTGGTAACCATCTGATAATGTCGTTCTTATCGTGTGAGGAAATATTTTCAGGGGAAATTAGCCACGCGTTGCTGTGAGCAAAAGGCGCTGTCTGGAATGACTGCTGGCTGTTGTTTGGTGTAGCAACCAGTAAGCCATCGCTATTCTCTTGTACGTTGGCCATTAAAAATGTTGTCCGGTCAGGGGACGTCGTACAATCTTTTGCCAAACAGGCAGTGTGTGCTCTTTCGGGGGGCAGGCCTGTGAGCTTCCGTATGAAGGGATATACAAAAACTCTTAAACCTAATGCGGTTGATATAGGGTTACCTGGTAGGCCGAAGAAAAACTTGTTACCGGGCAGTTTGGCAAACAAAATTGGTTTTCCTGGTTTTATTCTTGCTTTATGGACTAAAATTTCAGCGCCAAAGTCTTCAAGAACAGGACGTACAAAATCATATTGGCCAGCGGAAACGCCGCCAGTTGAGATGATGATATTTGCTGTGCTTGATAGTGCTTCCTCTAGTGCCCCAGCAAAGTCTTGGGGGGTGTCTCTTACGGTAACTGTGCTATCAAGCGTTAATCCGATTTCGGCCAAGAAGGATTTTCCGTAAAGCCCTGTTGCATTGTAGATATGACCAGGCGCGAGGGGTTGATCAAAATCATCCGAAATTTCCTGCCCTGTACTAATCCATGAAATGCGAGGCGGTTGATATACCTTTATGTGGTTCAAGCCCAAGGCGCACAGCATTGGTACATGCTGGCTCACTAACCGTTGACCTTTTCTGAGGATTGTCGCACCAGCTTTCACGTCTTGCCCAACAAGGCGCACATGTTTACCAAGCGGATATGCCTCATAGAAGGTTAGTTTCTCATGGTCCCAACTTGCACGTTCAACCGGTAAAATGGTATCTGCTCCTTCAGGCAGGGGAGCACCAGTCATAATTTTTGCAGCAAACCCTGGCTGCAAATGGGAAAGCCCCGCGGTGTCGCCAGCTATGCTAGCCCCTACAACGGGCAGC
>JBFOLV010000488.1:0-10200 GCA_040830325.1 Kordiimonas sp.
ACGTTATCAACTTAAAAGAAAAAGCTAGTAAATTTACAGACACCTGGTCGCCCAAAATCCTTGCGGATTTGGATGATAATATGGTCTGTCTCGCGAAGTTTGATGGTGATTTCGTATGGCATGCCCATGACGATCAAGACGAGATGTTCTTGGTTGTTGAAGGCCGTTTCCGTATGGATTTCCGCGATAAACAGGTCTGGGTTAATGCTGGCGAAATGATAGTTGTACCTAAAGGTGTTGAGCACAAGCCGTTTGCCCCCGAAGAAGGCTGCACCGCTCTGCTAATTGAAAATAAAGGTACGGCCCACACTGGTGGTGTGGATGATCCCCGAAAAAAAGATGAACACGATCGGATTTGATGATGAGTAAGGCTTTTGATCTAGTTGTAATTGGTGGCGGCCCTGGTGGTTATGTGGCTGCTATTCGTGCCGCTCAGCTTGGTATGAACGTGGCTTGTGTTGAACGTGAGCATCTTGGCGGTATCTGTCTGAATTGGGGCTGTATCCCAACAAAGGCGCTCTTGCGTTCGGCTGAAGTTTATCATCTTGCGAAAAACGCGGAGCAGTTTGGCCTTAAGGTAGACAATGTACAGTTTGATCTTGATGCAATCGTTAAGCGCAGCCGTGGTGTTGCCGCCCAGATGAATGGCGGCATCGGCATGCTTTTGAAGAAGAATAAGGTTACGCACATTGAAGGCGCCGCCAAAATTTTAGCTAAAGGCAAGCTTGGCGTTACAGGCAAGGACGGTAAAGTCACTGAACTGACAGCTAAGGACACAATTATTGCAACTGGCGCACGTGCACGCGAGCTGCCACACCTGAAAGCAGACGGCAATTTAGTTTGGACATACAAGCATGCGCTTGCGCCAAATACCATGCCGAAGAAATTGCTGGTCATTGGTTCCGGCGCGATCGGTATTGAGTTTGCAAGTTTCTTTAATGAGCTTGGCTCGGATGTCACAGTTGTTGAGATGATGGACCGGGTTCTGCCTGTGGAAGATGCCGATATCTCTAAGTTTGCAGAGAAGTCCTTTAAGAAGCAGGGCATGACCATCAAGACAAATTCTTCTGTAACTGAGCTCAAGAAAGGCAAGGACACTGTTACTTGCGTTGTTGAGAAGAAGGGCAAGAAGGAAGAGATTACAGTTGACCGCGTGATTGTTGCAATTGGCATCACGGGTAACGTTGAAAACCTTGGCCTTGATAGCGTTGGTATCAAAACAGACCGCGGTCATATCGTAACTGATGAGTGGGGCTTTACTGGTGTTCCGGGTATGTGGGCCATAGGTGACGTAACTGGTGCACCGTGGCTTGCACATAAAGCATCACATGAAGGTGTTATTGCAGCTGAGAAGATCGCTGGTTTAAAGGATCTTCATCCGATGGATAAGGGCAATATCCCTGGCTGTACATATTGCCGTCCGCAAGTGGCATCAGTTGGCTTGACTGAAGCAAAGGCGAAAGAGCAGGGCTATGACATTAATGTTGGTAGCTTCCCGTTTATTGGTAACGGTAAAGCGGTTGCGCTCGGCGAGCCTGAAGGGCTTGTAAAGACTATTTTTGATAAGAAAACAGGTGAGCTACTTGGTGCCCATATGGTTGGGGCTGAAGTAACAGAAATGATCCAGGGCTATGTTGTTGGGCGTACTCTAGAGACAACTGAGCAAGAATTGATGCATACTGTCTTCCCGCATCCAACACTTTCGGAAATGATGCATGAAAGTGTTCTAGCGGCTTACGGACGGCCTATTCATATCTAATTGCAGGGTTCTTATTGAAAGCTGCGACATGTATTCCCACCTTTGATCTTCAATTCAAAGGTGGGTTATTTTATGAGTTCAAAACATATTGGTATTGTTGGTTGTTCCGCTGAGGGAGCAGCGCTTTGTTTTCAGACGTTATGCATGGAAGGCGCCGAATACGGAGGTAAACACTGGCATCCTGAAATCTCTATGCATACACCGCCCCTCACAGACTATATGGAATACATTGACCGTGATGATTGGGCGGGTGTTGGCGACGTAATGCTGCGTTCAGCACAAAAGCTCGCTGATATTGGCGCAGATTTTGTTATTTGCCCAGACAATACAATCCACCAGGCACTTCATTATATTGAGGACCGTCTACCTGTACCGTGGCTTCATATTGCAGATGCAGTGGTGGCGCAAGCAAAGGAATGTGGCTATAAACGTATTGGGTTAACTGGTACAAAATGGCTTGTGAACAGCAGTGTTTATCCTGAGCGTATCGAGGCTGCAGGCCTAGAATATGTGCGCCCCACTGAAGATGAGCGTGAGAAAATCAATAGCATCATTATGGACGAACTGGTGCCGGGCGTATTTAGGCCAGAAGCCGTTACATATTTCCAAAAAGTAATCGATGGCTTAAAGGAACAAGGGTGTGATGCAGTTATTCTTGGCTGTACGGAAATCCCGCTTATCATCAATGATGATAACTCGTCACTACCAACGTTGGATTCTACGCGTTTACTTGCTCGGGCTGCCTTGAGACGTGCGATTGCATAGTAATATGGGTGTGAGTATCTGCTTTTCTAGACAAGACTTAGTCTCTGAGGTACAAGCAGCCACGCAAAGCTTGCAGGTGTACCGCACTAATTTGTTTGGTAGTCTGCAAGTATATTGAGTTGTACCCATAGGCTTGGAGTGCAGCTGTAGGGCCAATGAATGTAGCCTTAGCTGTAGAGTTAAAATGATAGGCCAGAAATTGGTTTGTCAGTTTATGAGTTGGATGCTGAGTTATGAATAAACCTGAAGAGAGTAAACAGTTTCAGAGGAAGCCTAGCTGGATCAGGGTCAAAGCCCCGGTTAGCAAGGAGTATCATAACACTCGCAAACTCATGCGTGAGAAAAACCTGCACACGGTATGTGAAGAAGCTGCATGCCCAAATATTGGTGAATGTTGGTCCAAGAAGCACGCTACTGTTATTATTCTTGGTGATACATGCACACGTGCTTGTGCGTTTTGCAATGTGAAAACAGGCAGGCCAATGGCGGTTGATCCGCTTGAGCCGCAAAATACAGCAAATGCATGCGCGACGATGGGCTTGTCGCATATTGTTATTACATCTGTTGACCGTGATGATCTGGATGACGGTGGTGCCGATCAGTTTGTGAAGGTGATCAAAGCTGTTCGCGAGACGAGTCCTCAAACAACGATTGAAATTTTGACGCCAGATTTTCGTAACAAGCCGGGGGCAATTGAAAAGGTTGTTGAGGCGAAGCCGGATGTGTTCAATCACAATTTGGAAACAGTACCTCGGCTTTACCCAAAAATCCGCCCGGGCGCGCGTTTTTATCATTCGCTTCGGTTGCTTGATACAGTGAAGCAGCTTGATCCATCCATTTTCACCAAGTCAGGCATTATGGTTGGTCTTGGTGAAGAGCGCCTGGAGGTAGGGCAGGTTATGGATGATATGCGCATGGCTGACATTGATTTTATGACAATAGGCCAGTATCTGCAGCCAACACCACGTCACGCAAAACTAGATCGTTTCGTGACACCTGACGAGTTCAAGAAGTATGAACAAATGGGTAAGGGTAAAGGTTTCCTACAAATTTCCTCGACACCGTTAACACGCTCTAGCTATCATGCTGGTGATGATTTCGTGAAACTGCGTGCTGCTCGGGAAAAGAAGCTGGCCGCCCAAAAAGCTCAGTAGGAACTGTATGACGCCAGGTATCGAACCAAAAGCTGATGATACCGAAACGTTGGAAAGTGAAGCTGTTTATTGCTTGAACTGCGATGAACGGCTTATGGGACAATTTTGTTATGCTTGTGGCCAGAAAAATACCGGCCCGCGCCTGAATGGACGCATACTTCTTCATAATCTATTCGAAGCAATTACAAATGTTGATTCCAGGTTATGGCGAACTCTGATTGATCTATTCAAGAACCCAGGTCGTGTTGCAAAGCGTTACATTGGCGGCGAGAGGGTTCACTATTTAAATCCTGTACAGTTTTTCCTCGCAACATTCGCTGTGTATTTAGCTTTCTTGGCTGCCGTGGATTGGCTGGAAGTAGGCGGCCTTGAGGCAGTGAATGTCACTTTTGACAATGAACCTGGGGAAGCCGACACTAATGACGTGATGACTGACAAACTCTTTGCATCGCTTGAGAAGATTATTGTTGAACAACGGGATTTATTTACTTTTATAACACTTCCTATTTTTGCATGGCTGTTACGTTTCTTATTTCGTAGGGATCAGTATAATTTCGCTGAGACATTGTCTTTTGTATGCTTTGTATTTGGTACGATCCAAATTTACGGTTTTGCGATTGCAATATTTCAGTTTGGTTTAGGCATTCCGTATAATGGTTCACAAGGGTGGGTAGTCTTTGGCATTTTGATGCAGTCTATTTTTGGCTTTTATACTATGGGCTGGATGAGGTCCGGTCTTATGGCTGCGGCTTCCTTTATAACATTGTCGTTTGTACAAACGGCTGTTGGCGCGGTTCTAGCAGCCAGCCATATGTTTTTGTTTGGCGCTTAGAGGGGGTGTTTAGGTATGAGTGATACTGTTTTAGTACATAGCTCTGACCGTGAAGAAGAATACTATTGCCTTAACTGTGAAGAGGTGCTCACAGGGCCATATTGTGCTGCTTGTGGACAAAAAGATATTGGAGCAAGGCTCAATAGCCGGCTGATGATTCATAATCTTTTTGAATCCCTTACTGACCTCAATTCTAAGCCATGGCGCACTTTGATTGAGCTGGTCAAGAATCCAGGTAAAGTTGCTTTGGCGTACATTAATGGCGCTCGCTCCAGTTACATAAATCCCATCCGTTTCATGATTACGACATTTGCAATCTATATTGCATTTTTGGCGGCTAACGGTTGGCTTGAAGTCAATGGCATGCAAAATGTCAACTTTGGCTCTGTAGATGAAACAGACACTGAGAAGGCGCAAGTCCTCGCTATCATAGAGCGTTATGCATTAGAAATCAGAAATATTGTCTCGCATCAGCGTGACCTTCTTACATTCATTGTGGTGCCGATTTTTTCTTTTTGCCTTAGATGGTTATTCTTTAAGACAGAAAAGAATTTCGCAGAAACATTAACTTTTACCTGTTACGCTTTGGGGCAAATTCAGCTCTATGCGCTATTGGTGGCAATGGTGCCTGTGTTTTTCCCGGTTGAATACAGAGGTATGCCTGACATTATCCCGTTCGCTGTTTTCTGGCAGAGTATATCTGGTTTCTACGGGCGTAAGCGCATTAAGACCTTTCTCATGACAGTTGTAAGTTACATGTTATTTTGGATGGTAAACGCGGGTACCGCGTTATTGCTTGCGGCATTATATGTGAAGTTTGGAGGCTAGTTTAACTTTACGTTTCTTTCCTTGGAAAGTATTGAAGGGCAAGTTAAGAGAGTGCCATGCCCAAGTTTACTGAAGAAAAACTATTACCCTATAGTCCTGAACAAGTGTTTGACCTTGTCGCAGACGTGGCAAAGTACCCTGAATTTTTGCCTTGGTGCATGGGTGCAAGGGTATACGGACGGAAAACTGACCAATTTGATGCTGACGTTATTATAGGCTTCAAGCTTTTTCGTGAACGCTTTACATCTCGAGTTACCTTCGAGAAAGGGAAGCGGGTTGAAGTAGATTACATCAAAGGTCCGATGAAGCATTTATATAACCACTGGCGTTTCATTCCGCATGAGAGCGGGGGCTGTCTAGTAGACTTTGCGGTGGATTTCGAATTTAAGAGTAAAATGTTAGAGGATATGATCGGTAGCTTATTCACGATGGCGTGTCACCGCATGGTTGCAGCTTTCGAAGAGCGGGCAAATAAGCTGTATGGATGATACAGTTAGCGAAAAATGTTTGAACTGCGACGCTTTGTTAGACGGAGCGTATTGCTCGAACTGCGGTCAGAAGCATATTAGCGGTACACTGACATTTAACTACTTTGTTAAAAGCTTCATACATGAGATAGCCAATACGGATTCCCGAATTTGGCATACAGTTATCGAATTAGTTAAGAGCCCGGGTTTTGTGGCGCGCCAATATGTGCTGGGGGCTAGACAAAAATATATAAATCCCCTCCGTCTTTGCTTGGTTTTAGTTGGTGGCTATATAGCGTTTTTGGCACTGAACGGCTGGCTAGCTGTAGATTACAGGGCGAACACCGCTAATCTAGAAACAGAGTTTTTGAAGGCATGGGCGGACTTATATTCAAATCATCGTTTGTTTATTTATCTGGCTTCAATACCAATAGCTGCATATGCAATCCGTTGGGGTTTTTACAAATCGAGATATAATTATGCAGCAACACTGATAATGCTGTTGTTTGTAGGGGCTTTATACAGTTTGTACGGCATTACATTAGTGTTGATTTACTTCTTGTTCGGGCTGGATTTTTTTTCTCCGAGTATGGATATCTCTGAATTGATTATTGGTTTAGTTGTTTATTATCAGGGCGTTAAATCGTTTTATGAATATGGCTGGTTCAAGAGTCTGTTTGCTACATTGTGGGTGTTTATATTGTTAACAATGGCAGCATATTTGGTGACATTCGCTACAACTTGGGTCGTTGTTTCTTTGTGATAAGCTTGCTTTACGAAGCAATGGATTCAAGCATTAGCGATAAGGCAACAATCACCGCCTGCCGTCTAATTTCAGACCTACCGATATCTCCAAATTCGCGTTTTTCGGAATGAGGTGCTTCTCCAAGCTGTGAAACGCCGAAATAGACCGTCCCAACTGGTTTCTCGTCTGATCCGCCTCCCGGGCCTGCAATTCCAGATATGGAAACCGACAAGTCAGCCATTGAGTTTGCGAGCGCACCGTAGGCCATTTCTTTGACTATGGCATCAGATACGGCACCGTAACGGTCTAGGTTTTTTGCACTAACGCCAAGCATTTGCTGCTTTGCTTCGTTTGTGTATGTAACGAAGCCACGGTCAAAAACATCAGATGAGCCTGCAATATCCGTAAGCGCACCTGCAACCAAGCCACCAGTACAGGACTCTGCTGTCGCAATTAGAATACCGCGTTGCCGCGCTGCCTCAAGAAGGTTGTCAGCCAGCGTGTGTATGTCTTTGTCAAATTCCATAACGTGACCGTAAGGCTATTACATCTATAGTTGCAAGCTCTTTAGAATACAGCAAGCACATCAAAGTATAAAATGAACCATAGAACCATGGCGGCAAACACGCCGGCAACTATGTCATCAATCATAACGCCAAGGCCGCCGGATACATGTTTGTCGATTGGTCCAATTGGCCACGGTTTCCAGATATCAAATAGCCGAAATAGAGCGAACGAGAGTAGGTATGTGGCCACGTGACCTGTGAAAAAGTAAAAAGGTACAAGGGCGATCCATTGCCCAGCGACTTCATCAATAACAATTTCACCGGCATCATGAATGCCTGACTTGGCCTCGATATCATTGATGGCCCATATGGAAATCAGAGTAATGAGTGTGGTTAAGACAAGCAGCGCTATTAGACTAAAGCCATTTTCGATCAAAGCATAGCCCAAAACTACTGCTGCAAGAGAGCCCCATGTACCAGGAGCTGGTTTGAACAGACCCACACCAAAAACGGTCGACCACCAGAAACTCAAGTGTTTGTATCTATCTGGCCAATTACTTATCGGTTGTTTCGCCATTTAAATATCCTTTAAAGGAAGGCGAACGGTTGCTGTAGCTTGTGCAGCAATACCCTCGCTGCGGCCTGTAAAGCCAAGTTTTTCTGTGGTCGTTGCTTGGACACTTACTCGGCTAACGTCTACGTTAATTATTTCTGCTATCCGGGTACGCATTGCATCTTTATGAGGGCCAACCTTAGGTTCTTCGCATATCAGACAGACTGTTACGTGGCTTATTATACCGCCTCGGTCGGCCACGAGTTTGCTTGCATGCTCCAGAAACACACTGCTTTCTACGCCGCGCCACTGTTTGTCGCTTGGTGGAAAATGTGTGCCAATATCACCTTCTGCTATAGCTGATAAGATGGCGTCTGTGAGTGCATGTAAGCCTACATCAGCGTCCGAATGGCCTTTTAAGGCTAGTTTATGGGGCACTTTAACGCCGCAAAGCCAAGGCCCATCACCATCTTCGAATTGATGGACATCATACCCTGAGCCAACTCGTATATCTGCGCATGACATCATTATTTGTGCTTCTGCTTTCTTGAAATCTTCGGGGCGAGTAATTTTAAAGTTTTGCTGCGACCCTGTGCAAATATGAACATCGTGTCCGTTTGCCTCTACTACAGCTGCGTCATCGGTGTAATTTGCATGTTCTGTACTTTTATGTGCATCTAGTAAAACCTTGAAGTTAAAAGCTTGAGGTGTTTGCACACTGTATAGGCCATTACGGTCAACTGTCGCTTCAATGCGATTGCCATTTGTTTTCTTAAGTGTGTCAGTGATAGGAAGAGCGGGAATTACTGCCGTACTACCTGCATCTAAAGCATTTTTGAGATTAGCGATTAGCGGCCTCGATAAGAAGGGTCTAGCGGCATCATGTACAAGTACATAGTCTGGTTCATGTATTTCTAATGAAGCAAGGCCATTCCTCACACTTTGTTGACGTGTCTGGCCGCCAATAACTTTGATGATATCGCTAAACTGGCTGGTTGCTTTTTGATACAGTTCTTCATCATCAGGATGAATAACCACCACAATATTAGCTGATGGAATCATTTCAATAACAGCTTCAAGTGTCCGGGTTAAAACAGTTTTCCCAAGAAGTGTGCAATATTGCTTTGGTAGTTCTGTTTGTGCACGACTTCCTCGTCCTGCCGCTACTATAACAATACCAATAGACCTATGTTTCATGAGTTCAATCTTACTCTGGATTTTTCCAACAACTTCTGGCATAAGCAGTGCCCAATAAATAGGCAGTTTTGATTTTTCTGTTAGGTTTACATGATGGCTCTTAACATTGGTCCGGTCGAAATCAAAGACCCAGTATTGCTCGCCCCTATGTGTGGTGTTACCGATATGCCGTTTCGCAGGCTTGTAAAAAGCTTTGGCGTTGGCCTTGTGGTATCTGAAATGATTGCTTCAGAAGCAATGATCCGTGCCAGTGAAAAGTGTCAGAAAATGGCAACAAACTGCGCGGAAGAGTTTCCTATGTCTGTTCAGCTCGCGGGTTGTGAGGCATCAAAAATGTCTGAGGCAGCGAAGCTGAATGAGGGCAGGGGTGCGGCGATTATTGATATCAATATGGGCTGCCCGGTGAAAAAGGTTGTGAATGGCCACTCTGGTTCCGCGCTAATGCGGGATTTGGATAACGCTGGTGAGCTAGTACGTGCAACAGTAGACGCAGTTTCATTGCCTGTTACGCTGAAAATGCGTCTAGGTTGGGATGACAACAGTTTGAACGCGTGGGACCTTGCTAAGATTGCTGAACAAGCTGGTGTTAAGATGATCGTGGTTCACGGCCGTACGCGCTGCCAGATGTATAAAGGGCATGCAGACTGGAAGAAGGTAGGCCTAGTTAAGGAAGCCGTTGATATTCCTGTTATTGTGAACGGTGATATCAACTGTATGGAAGACGTTGAGATGGCGCTTGCAGATTCAGGCGCGGACGGCGTGATGATTGGTCGCGGAACATACGGTAAGCCTTGGTTCCCCTCTCAGGTTATTCATTATCTCAATACAGGTGAGCGTTTGCCTGATCCTGATCTTGAGGCACAGCTTGATATAGTGCTGAACCATTATGACGCAATGATTGAGCATTATGGCGTGGTTACAGCGGTTCGTATGGCACGTAAGCACCTTGGGTGGTATACAAAGGGCCTGCATGGTTCTGCCGAATTTAGACATCAGGTTAACCGTATGGATGACCCTGAATCTGTCAAAGAGGCAATGCGAAGTTTCTATTTACCTCTCTGTGAGGAAATGGCTGCCTAATGGGCGAAGAGCAAGCTTCTAGTACTGAAACGCCTTCAACCCAGTTTGTCGGGACCCCAAATGCTATTCTTTCTGAAGAAGTGCTGCTGAGCTTGTATCAGGCGGTTATTCTTGTTTCTGCAGACAATAAAATTGAAAATGTATTTGCTCATACGGAAGCTATTTTTGAACAAAGCAGAGAAGTGTTGCTTGGCGCGAATATAAGTAGTTTGCGTGGTATTGGGTATGCTGTTGAGGACTTAATCTGCCGCTCACGAGACGATTATAGCCCACTGAATAGTTATGATGTGCCCTGTATGCCGCCTATTGGTGAT
>JBFOLV010000489.1:0-2276 GCA_040830325.1 Kordiimonas sp.
CGCCGATTGTTTTTACAACACCTACTAATGGGTTATCCGCAGAGATTAAGGGGCTGGAAGTACAAGCCCAAAGCCGCCTCACGTTCCTGCCTGAAGGCTGGATGCAGAATTTTGGAGCTCAGGCTAACTATACATATGCTTCAAGCTCTGCTGACTTTGGCGCAGAAGGCGATGTTCGCAGTAGTGGTTTGCCAGGTTTGTCTAAGCACAGCGTTAATGCGTCTCTATACTATGATGATCAGCGTTTCAGTGCTCGGCTAGCGTATGCTTGGCGCTCTGAATATTTGCATGCTTTTTCTGGCGCATGGGGTGTCCCTCGTTTTCAGAATGCATACGGCCAACTGGATCTATCTGCGACGTATGAAGTGTTCGAAAATCTTCACTTACAACTGCAGGTACTGAACCTAACGAACAATACGGTGTCTTTCACTTCTGATGCGATAAAATGGCACAACAATGTAACGCAATTAGACCGCCGTATCCTCTTTGGAGCTCGTTATAGTTTCTAAAATTATAGATTTTCCTATGAACTTCAGGCCGGGCATATTTGCTCGGCCTTCTTTTTGCTATGTTTTAGTAACCAATCGCCATGCCGTCTTTGCGCATTTCACTAGCCCCCCAATAGACACCGGTTTTGGGGTCACGCCATATGGCTTGATACCCGCCAAAGGGCCCACTGGTAATCTCTACTTTGTGGCCGCGTTTTTCCAGTTCTCGGATAACGTCAATACGCATGCCGCTTTCAAGCTCAAGTACGCCTCCGTCCTTCATGCGTCCCGCCCAAGTGGCATCCGTCGAACCTTTGTGATGATAGCGCGCCGCATCGCCAGATTCCTGCACATTCATGCCAAAATCCACGATGTTAACCACCATTTGTGTATGGCCCTGCGGCTGCATTGCGCCGCCCATCAAACCAAAGCTCATAATAGGGGCGCCGTCCTTTGTCATGAAAGCCGGGATGATTGTGTGAAACGGGCGCTTGCTCGGCTCGTAAACATTAGGGTGATCGGGCGTAAGTGAGAATTGTGCCCCCCGGTCTTGAAAGATGAAGCCCAAGCCGTCTGCAACAAGGCCAGACCCCATGCCTCGGTAGTTACTTTGGATCAGGCTAACCATCATACCGTTTTTATCAGCAACCGTCAGATAAATGGTGTCTCCTTCAATTAACTTGGGGTCGCCGTGGTCAACTTCTTTCAGAGTTTCACTCATGCTTATTAACTTGCGGCGCTCAGCGGCATATTCTTTGGAAATCAAATAGTCGACGTTGGTGTCAACAAAGTCCGGGTCCGCATAAAAGCGCGCTCTGTCTTCAAACGCCAATTTCTTAGCTTCTGTTGATACATGAAGATAATCAGCCGAGTTTGAGCCCATGGCTTTAATATCAAATCCTTCAAGTATGTTAAGCATTTGAAGGGCCGCAATACCTTGCCCATTAGGTGGAAGTTCCCAGATATCATACCCACGATAGTTTGTTGAAACTGGGTCAATCCAGTTGCTTTTGTGGTTAGCAAAATCTTCTTTGCGGAGTGCGCCGCCAATGCGCTTGAAGTAAGCATCAATTGTATCAGCGATTTCACCCTTATAAAATGCGTCTCTACCACCCTTTGCAATTTTTTCTAGGGTATTTGCAAGGTCAGGGTTCTTGAACACCTGGCCTTCAATCGGGGCTTTTCCATCAATAAGATATGTAGAACGATAATTGTCTAATTCTTCAATTAACCCGGTAGCATGGTGCCGTTCGTAGCGCTCTCTGTATATTTCCATATAGAGCGCAATAGCCTGCGTTACAGGATATCCATTTCTAGCATAGCTTATGGTTGGCTTGAGGTTTTCTGCCATGCTGAGGCTGCCGAATTTTTTATGAAGCATGTGCCAGCCATCCACGGTGCCTGGCACTGAAACAGGTAAGCTGCCCCATGAAGGAATAATGCTGTCAGTTGTAACTTGGCCATTCTCTACTTTGGCGGAGATTTTATCTTTTAATGAATCCAGTGTTTGCCCAGAGGCAGATCTACCTGATGCATTTAGCCCGTAAAGTTTTTTGCTTTTTGGATCCCACACAATGGCAAATAGGTCACCGCCGATGCCATTGCCTGTCGGTTCCATTAAGCCAAGTGCTGCATTTGCAGCGATAGCTGCATCAACCGCACTACCGCCTTTCTTGAGGATATCTATGGCAATTTGTGACGCTAGCGGATGTGATGTTGCCGCCATGCCCTGAGTGCCAAGCACAGCACTACGCGTTGCCCAATCGGCGCCGTTGATGCGAGTACCCC
>JBFOLV010000490.1:0-6229 GCA_040830325.1 Kordiimonas sp.
AAGATTGATTGATGCATCTGTTGAAGCTACAGGTGCACAAGAAACTGCAGAGAATGGTGCTTCTCACCGAGTAATATCTGATCATTTACGGTCATGTAGCTTCTTGATGGCAGATGGTGTTTTGCCTTCTAACGAGGGCCGGGGTTATGTACTCCGTAGGATCATGCGTCGTGCGATGCGCCATGCTCATATGCTTGGCGCTAAAAATTTAGTGATGCATCAGTTGGCGCCGACATTGGTGAGTGAAATGGGACAGGCGTTCCCTGAGCTTGCTCGGGCGGAAAGCTTGATCAAGGAAACGTTTAAACTGGAAGAATCAAAGTTCCGCCAAATGTTGGATAAGGGCCTACGCCTTCTTGACGATGAACTTGATAAAATGAGTGGTGCCACACTTGCCGGTGACGTCGCATTTAAGCTGTATGATACATACGGTTTTCCGCTTGATCTAACGCAAGACGCGCTTAGAGAGAAGAAGCTGAAGGTTGATATTGATGGCTTCAATGAAGCAATGGAAGAACAACGTGCTAAGGCGCGGGCTGCTTGGTCCGGTTCTGGTGATGTGACGTCGGACAAACTTTGGTTTGATTTACATGATAAATACGGAGCAACGGAGTTTGTCGGTTATAGCTCTGAAAGCGCAGAGGGACGAGTTGTTGCTATTGTGAAAGATGGTGAACTTGTGGAAACTGCCAGTACTGGCGAGAATGTTTCCATTTTGACAAATCAAACACCTTTCTACGGCGAATCCGGTGGCCAAATGGGTGACACCGGCAAGCTAGTTCACGAAGGCGGTAATGCGATTGTTTCAGATACAAGTAAAGCTGTAGGTAGTTTACACGTCCATGTTTCTGAAATTAAATCTGGTTCTATCACTGTCGGGGATGCTTTGAATATGCATATCGATGGTGCTCGACGTCGACAACTTAAAGCGAACCACTCAGCTACGCACGTGTTGCATGAAGTATTGCGGCGCGAACTTGGTGATCATGTTACTCAAAAGGGGTCACTTGTAGCACCTGACCGGTTGCGGTTCGATATTTCCCATCCAAAAGCGATGACAGCAGAAGAGATAAGGGCCGTTGAAACGCAGGTTAACAGTATAATTCGTGATAACGCCGCGGTTAATACCCGACTATTAAGCTATGATGACGCTATTGAGGCCGGAGCAATGGCCTTGTTCGGTGAAAAATACGGTGATGAAGTTCGCGTGGTTTCCATGGGGCAGGAGTTTGAGAAGGCAGACAGAGACCAGTATTCTGTTGAGCTTTGTGGCGGAACCCATGTGGACCGTTTAGGTGATATCGGTGTTATGGCAATTGTATCAGAAAGTGCTGTATCTTCTGGTGTTCGTCGAATTGAAGCCCTTACCGGTGCAGAGGCTTTTGATTACCTCAATACACAAAAGCAGCTTCTGCAAGAAGCATCTGGGCAACTTAAGGCAAAACCTGAAGAGCTATCTAGCCGGATCGCAGCACTTCAAGCAGAGCGCAAGCAACTTGAGAAAGACCTAGCTGAAGTGAAGAAGAAAGCTGCGCTTGGCGGCGGCGGTGTAGCGGGGCCTGAAGTTAAGGAAATTGCTGGTGTGAAATTTATAGGCCAAGTGCTGGAGGGTGTGAGCCCTAAAGACCTCCGGGGGATGGCTGATGATGCAAAGAAAACACTTGGTAGCGGCGTTGTAGCATTTGTTGCTGTAAATGATGGCAAAGCAGGATTGTTGACTGCCGTGACTGAAGATTTGGTTAGTAAGATTAGTGCAGTTGACTTGGTACGAGTGGCGACAGCTGCTGTTGACGGTAAAGGCGGGGGCGGCCGCCCTGACATGGCGCAGGCCGGTGGTCCCAATGGTGCCAAAGCGGCTGATGCTATTGCTGCTGTTGAAGAAGCTTTGGCAAATTAAACTTATAATGCAAAGTAGAATGTTTAAGGCATTCTACTTTGTCTACTATTGATACTTATTTAATTCTGGATAATTGAAAATTGCCAAGCATGGCAACACGTTATAGGTTTGACCTATGATGAATAATAAATTACCGGTTCAGATAAGTTTTCGTCGAAGAACATATGATTTCCTAGAGTTGGGTGGCTTTGGCGGACGAGCTGCTGCATCATTTGAAATAGTGATGGTCGTGATGATAATGGCAAACGTAATTGCCGTTGCATTGGAGACTGTGCCTAGTCTTTGGCGGCGTTATGAATATTGGTTTGAGTTGTTTGATGTCTTTTCGGTTTCGATATTTAGCATAGAGTATTGCGCAAGGGTTTGGGCTAGTGCCGAGAGGGAGATAGAACCTGGCGAAGGGAGTTTTCGTAGAAGGCTTCGTTACATTTTTTCTCCGCTAGCCTTGATTGATCTCATTGCTATTCTGCCTTTCTATTTAGCGGCCCTATTTTCTGTAGACCTAAGGGCCCTTCGTATCTTCAGGCTTCTGCGACTTTTAAAGCTGGTGCGTTACTCTCCCGCGCTGTCATCCTTGGGGCATGTGATCTATGCGGAACGCAGGGCCCTGTTCGCAGCATTTATTGTTATGCTGGGTCTCGAAATTTCGGCAGCTACAGTAATGTATATGGTTGAGCGCACAGCGCAGCCAGATGCTTTTGGTAGCATTCCTGACGCACTTTGGTGGGCGCTTGCTACACTTACTACTGTCGGATACGGGGATGTCGTGCCAGTCACTGGTGCAGGGAAGTTTGTCGCCGGTATTGTAATGGTTATGGGGCTTGCGTTCTACGCAATACCGATCGGAATAGTGGCCTCAGGTTTTACCGACGAGGTACATAGACGCGAGTTTGCAGTACCTGTTGGACTGTTAAGTGGTTTTCCTGTGTTCTCCAACCTTCCTCAAGAAACACTTCGAGAAATAGCGAATAGAGTGCGTTCATTATCACTTTTACCCGGTACGGTTTTAAGCCATCCGAGGGACCGAGATAATGGTGTTTATTTTATACTATCGGGCGAGATAAGTGGTTTTCACCAGCATCGGCCTTTACCGCTTCGGGCTGGCGATTTTCTCGGAGAATTTGGTATTCTCAATGAAGGCGACAAACAACCTGCGACAGTTGTGCATAGCAGGACTAAAGTTATGTGGCTGGAGAGTGCAGACTTGCATACGATTTTAATGATGCATCCTGAACTTATTGATTCACTGAATGGTTACACGCAGTTGCGCCTCAATGACTTTGTTCAAGAGGGGCGGGTAACCGACGAAGATTCAAGGAAAATGTCTGATCCCATCAATGTCTACTCGTGAGTGTCGCGAATAAAGTAATGCTAACTTAGATGGTGTCTAATTAAAAAAAGCCGCCCCAGTTAGGGCGGCTTTTGTCGTCTAGAAATTTATCAAAATTGGTTGCTTAACCAAGTTTCGCTTTTAGGTTTTCATCAACTTTGTCGAAGAACTGACCTGTTGTCATCCAGCTTTGGTTTGGTCCAATTAGAAGGGCCAAATCTTTTGTCATTGAGCCGCTTTCAACTGTGCTGATACATACTTGTTCGACAGCTTCAGCGAATGCAGTAACCTCAGGTGTATCATCCATTTTACCGCGATACTTAAGACCGCGTGTCCATGCGAAGATAGAAGCAATAGGATTAGTTGATGTTTCTTTACCTTCTTGGTGCTGACGGTAGTGACGTGTCACTGTGCCGTGTGCAGCTTCTGACTCAACAGTTTTCCCATCTGGCGTCATCAATACAGATGTCATCAGGCCAAGTGAACCAAAGCCCTGAGCAACAGTGTCTGATTGAACGTCGCCGTCATAGTTTTTACAAGCCCAAACAAAACCGCCGGCCCATTTCATGGCACAAGCAACCATATCATCGATGAGGCGGTGTTCATATGTAACGCCAGCTTCTTTAAACTTATCTTCGAACTCAGTTTCGAAAACTTCCTGGAACAAATCTTTGAAGCGGCCATCATAGGCTTTCATAATTGTGTTCTTAGTTGATAAGTAAACAGGCCATTTGCGTGAAAGGCCGTAGTTCATACATGCGCGCGCAAAGTCACGAATTGAAGGGTCAATGTTATACATGCCCATCGCAACGCCTGATTCAGCGAATTCGTATATTTCGCGCTCAATTGCTTCACCGCCATCAGAAGGCTCAAACTTCATAGTAAGTTTACCCGCACCAGGCACTTTAAAGTCTGTCGCACGGTATTGGTCACCAAACGCGTGACGACCAATCACTATTGGCTTTGTCCAACCCGGGACAAGGCGAGGTACATTGTTCATTATGATTGGTTCACGGAACACGGTACCGCCAAGAATATTGCGAATAGTACCGTTTGGGCTGCGCCACATTTTTTTGAGATCAAATTCCTCAACACGCTGCTCATCGGGTGTAATTGTCGCACATTTAACGCCTACGCCGTGTTCTTTGATGGCGTTTGCTGCATCGATGGTAATTTGGTCATCAGTCTCGTCACGCTTTGTAACTGAGAGATCATAATAAAGAAGGTCAACGTCGAGATAAGGCTGTACGAGGCGTTCGCGGATCCACTGCCAAATGATCCGTGTCATTTCATCGCCGTCAATCTCAACAATTGGATTTTTAACTCTAATTTTGCTCATGTGTCCCTCTAGATTAAAAAGGTGTTTGCCCGATGGGAGGAATCCGGGGCGTTATAAAGGCAAGGGGAACCCCTGCTGGTTTTGCGCGCACCCTATCACCAACATTCAGGAAGTTGAAGAGGAAAGGCGGCTTATTTTATTGCTTTTTATCGATTAAATGCGATTCGGCCGTTATTTTAGTTCCTGCCAACAGCTGACAGGATATCTAAAGCTTCATCCGCTGATTCTACAACGGTGAGTAAGTCTGCGTGTTCTTGTGAAGCGAACCCATCATCTGTTACATGTTTTATGAGTTCAATCAGCGGGGACCAAAAGTCACGATAATTTATTAGTATGATGGGCTTCTTATGCAGGCTTAATTGCGCCCAAGTCATCATCTCCATGGTTTCATCAAGAGTACCGAGGCCACCAGGCAGGACAATGAATGCATCCGAGCGATCAAACATCATCTTCTTGCGCTCATGCATATTGTCGGTCACATGAAGTTCGTCCAGACCGGTTTGAGTAATTTCGATCGCATCTAAATGTTCCGGTATGATGCCGATAACTTTGGCCCCGGCTTCTGTTGCCGAACGAGCAACTACACCCATTAGGCCAACACTACCCGCGCCATAAACAAGATTCATGTCGTGTTTGGCTAGTTTTTTACCAACTTCTGTGGCTAATTCTTCGTAATATGGTTTGTTGCCTAGGCGAGAGCCACAATATACGCAGACTGATTTAATAATATTTGAACTCACGGTTGGTCATTACCTTCTACTTATGGAATAGTAAAAATAAGTTACGTCAAAGTTTTGACATGATTTTGATAAAATCATATCTAAGTATAGCATGTCTATTGTTAAGCCTGTGTTGAACAGTTGAGTGGAGTTGTATGAGGCCACTAGAAAGTGAAAGCGACGACACGCGCAGCAAGTTAGTTGTTGGCGTGGGCGCATTGATTATGATCATTGTGGTCGCTTATCTGTTCTTATCTGATAGCGGGCCCGAAAATGGTTCTGCGTCTGAAGGTGTGTCATCCACGCAGCCAGCAGTTGAGCAACAAGCTAATAATGAAGATTTGAAAGTACCAGCATTTGATCTGGTTCGAATTTCTCGAGGCGGGACAGGTGTAATTGCAGGCCGTATGGCGCCCGGGGCTCAAGTTGAACTGTACGCCAATCACCGCAAAATTGCTGAGGTTGTTGCAGACAGCAATGGCGAGTGGGTGATGATACTAGAAGAGCCTCTTGAGGCAGGTTCCGTCGAGCTAAATCTTAAAGCCATGGAAAGTGGTCGTACAGAGATTGCAGAAGCTGAGAATGTAGTAGTAGTTTCTGTGCCGGAGCGAGAAAATGATAGGTTCCTAGAGCAACAACAAAATGGTGTTGTCGCTGTATTAGCGCCCAAAAGTGGGGTTGGTGGCAGTAAGGTGCTTCAGAAGCCTGGTGTGGCTGCTTTTGCTGAAGTGGGTGAAAGTTTA
The DNA here is from genome assembly GCA_040830325.1 of Kordiimonas sp. Lineage (GTDB taxonomy): Bacteria > Pseudomonadota > Alphaproteobacteria > Sphingomonadales > Kordiimonadaceae > Kordiimonas. The sequence continues at coordinate 6,029 of JBFOLV010000490.1, forward strand.
AGCCTTGACGTAATTGACTATGGAGTAGGGGGAGACCCAGTTTTCTCGGGTCGTTCTTTGCCTCGTGTCGATGTACGCCTTTATCTGGATGATAGGTTCATTAATAGTGCACGTGCTGATGATGAAGGTCGTTGGTCCATTACGCTAACAGAAGAAACTCTCGCTGCAGGGTCTCATGTTGTTCGGCTGGATCAGACAATT
>JBFOLV010000491.1:0-3698 GCA_040830325.1 Kordiimonas sp.
ACCAGGCACTTGTTATTTGTTTTGAAGGTCCCGCTAGTTTTACCGGTGAAGATATTGTTGAGCTGCATCTGCATGGTGGGCGTTCTGTAGTTGCTGGTGTTCTTGAAACACTCGCAGCAACGCCTGGTTTACGTCCGGCTGAGGCAGGTGAATTTTCACGGCGCGCTTTTGAACAGGGGAAACTTGACCTGACTGAGGCGGAGGGACTTAACGACCTCATTCATGCCCAAACAGCAGCACAGCGGGAACAAGCTCTGAGGCAAATGGATGGTGGCCTTAAAGATTTGTATGAGGGGTGGCGGTCGCGTTTGATCGGGCATCTTGCGCATCTTGAAGCAGATATCGATTTTCCTGACGAAGATTTACCAGAAGGTGTTGCAGGTGCCGTCTTACCCGAAATATTGAGTTTAAGAGATAATTTAACACAATATCTAGTAGATGGTCGGCGCGGTGAAGCTCTTCGAGATGGGTTTCGGATCGTTATCCTTGGTGAGCCTAATGCTGGAAAATCAACGCTTTTAAATGCATTAGCGAAGTCAGATGTGGCGATTGTATCTGATGAAAAAGGTACAACACGCGACGCTATTGAAGTTTCCTTAGATCTCGGCGGTTTTCCTGTACGGCTGATTTATACAGCGGGCCTTAGAGGAGGAGAGGGTGCGGTTGAGAAAGAAGGGATTCGTCGGGCGCGGTTGGAGGCGGAAGATGCCGATCTCCGGCTTATTTTAGTGCGCGCTGATGAATGGCCATCATTGCCTGATATGGCTTCTGAATGGTTTAATGAACAGGCAGTTTTATTGATTACGCAGAAAGATCGCATTGAGATGTTTCACGTGGAACATTCTGAAATTCCATCTGGGGTTTCAGAATGTTTGGCCATTTCAGCGAATAATGATGATGACTTATCCAAATTGTTTGACTTGCTTGAAACTCGAGTAAGCGATGCTATGGCACCAAGGGAAGTGCCCTCTCTAACAAGGGTTAGGCACAGGAAAGCACTCGAAGAGTGTGTGGATCACTTAGCGCGGTTTGAGGATAATGCTGGGCTCGATGCAGTGCTAGCAGCAGAGGATGTGAGAATGGCAGCCCGTGCTCTTGGCCGTATAACTGGTCGAGTCGGTGTCGAAGATATGCTTGATATCGTGTTTTCTGATTTCTGTATCGGAAAATAGATGTTCCACGTGAAACATTGAACTATTAAAACCCTCTAGCTCTCACCCCTCAGATTTTGACTTAGCGCCTAATTTTCTATATATCATACGCGAATCCTCGGCTTTTTATGTCGGGGCTGTTTTGTTTTTTTCCCCCATAAACTTGGCGGGAATTTCCATAGGTTATTAAAATGACTGCGCAGCACAAACATGATTTTGACGTTATTGTCGTTGGTGGTGGCCATGCTGGCTGTGAAGCAGCAGCTGCATCAGCCCGTGTTGGCGCAAGCACGTTACTTGTAACTCATAAACCAGAGACAATAGGTGAGATGTCATGTAATCCAGCAATTGGTGGATTAGGCAAGGGACACTTGGTTCGTGAGATTGACGCGCTTGACGGATTAATGGGGCTGGTAGCGGACGCAGCTGGTATTCAATACCTTTTACTAAATAGAAAAAAAGGTCCGGCGGTTCAGGGCCCTAGAGCACAATCGGACCGCAAACTATACCGTGAAGCAATGCAAAGTATCTTTGCGGACTATGAAAACCTGACGATTAAAGCTGGCGCAGTAGAAGACTTAATCATAGTGGAAGGTGATGATAACCCAACAGTAGAGGGTGTAGTATTAGCTGATGGTTCAAAGATATCTGCTAGCGCAGTAGTGCTGACAACTGGTACTTTTCTAAGAGGGCTTATTCACATTGGTGAGAAGAAAGTTCCAGCAGGGCGCGTAGGCGAAGAAGCGGCGCTTGGTCTATCTGATACTATGGAAAAACTTGGCTTTGAGGTAGGCCGCTTAAAGACCGGCACACCAGCTCGACTAGATGGTACGACAATTGATTGGGACCGGTGCATCGAGCAGCCAAGTGATGAAAACCCTGTACCATTCTCTTTTCTTACAGATAAGATCACCGTACCTCAGATAAGCTGTTACTTAACACGTACTACTCAACAAACTCATGATATTATTAGGGAAAACCTAGACCGCTCTCCAATGTACAGCGGACAGATCGATAGTAAAGGCCCTCGTTATTGCCCATCTATCGAGGACAAAATCGTAAGGTTTGCTGACAAAGAAAGTCACCAAATATTCCTGGAGCCAGAGGGGCTTGACGACGATACTGTTTATCCAAATGGTATCTCAACAAGCTTACCTGAAGATGTCCAAGAGGCCATGATTGCGTCGATACCTGGGCTTGAGAACGCTAAAATTTTACAGCCTGGTTATGCAATCGAATATGATTTTATTGACCCTAGAGAGCTTAAAGTAACACTTGAAACCCGACGTGCCGATAACTTCTATCTTGCCGGACAAATCAATGGAACGACAGGATATGAAGAAGCCGGTGCACAGGGGTTAATGGCGGGCGTTAATGCAGCACTTAAAGCAAAGGGCTCCAGCGATCCATTCATACTGGATCGTGCCGATGGTTATATTGGAGTTATGCTGGACGACTTGGTGACACAAGGTACGCGTGAGCCATACCGCATGTTTACCAGTCGAGCGGAATATAGGTTGCTTCTTAGAGCAGATAATGCTGATCAAAGACTAACGGACAAAGGTATTGCGGTTGGTGTAGTTGGAGAAGATCGTGCAAAGGCGTTCGCTTCAAAGAAGCAGGCGCTTGATAGTGGACGGACTATTTTGCGAAGTTTGTCTGTCACTCCAAACGAGGCGGAGAAACTTGGGCTAAAGATCAAACAAGATGGTGTGCGGAGATCTGCTGAGACTTTGCTCGGATTCAGTACTATCGACTTCGAGCGGCTAACGGAGATATGGCCTGAAGAACTTTCGTCGATTGACCCTAAGATCGCTGCTCAGCTTGAAATTGATGCAATGTATCAAGGATACTTAGATCGGCAGGAACAGGACATTGCCGCCTTCAGAAAAGACGAAGCTTTGACAATTCCTGAAGATGTAGATTTTTCCTCAATTGCTGGTTTATCCAATGAGATGCAAGAGAAGTTCAAGATAGCGCGACCGGCAACGTTAGGCGCAGCTGCTAGAATTGCAGGAGTGACTCCTGCAGCTTTGACACTTCTTCTCGGTCATGTAAAAAAACGAGCGGCAGCATAGGGTCTTTGTATTGTGAGTTATAGTTTCGATGATTTATCTTCTGATCTGGATGTTCCACGTGAAACATTGATTAGGTTAGAAACTTATGGCCAGTTACTGGTAAAGTGGCAAAAAGCCAAAAACCTAGTTTCAAATAGTACGCTCGATGATATCTGGCGCCGACACTTTCTCGATTCGGCTCAACTTGCGCCATTATTACGGAAGGAACTTGGCGAAAAACCACTTTCAATGCTTGATATTGGTTCTGGTGCTGGTTTCCCTGGGCTAGTGCTGGCAGCCTTGGATGTCGGTACTGCGCATATGGTGGAATCAGTTGGCCGAAAATGTGTGTTTATGCGGCAAGTAGTTCGTGAAACCGGCGCTGATGCTACAATACACAATGTTCGTGTTGAAGAAATAGAACCATTTGATATCGATATTATCACGTCGAGAGCCTGTGCTCGGGTGCTGCAATTGATAGAATGGTCTG
>JBFOLV010000492.1:0-3532 GCA_040830325.1 Kordiimonas sp.
AACAGCTAACTCATTAGACTATCTGTTGCCGAGGCATCCCTCGCCTAATCCGATGTACAATCTATATCGTATGCAGGGTAGGAAACAGGGAGCATTTCATGACCAACATCATTGGCACCGCCTCCATTACACTGGGCATAACATTAGCTATTCTTTGGCTCATAAGTATCGTCATCAAAAAAGTCAGTTTCATTGATGCATTTTGGGGAACAGGCTTCGTTATAGTTGCCTTGGCTACTTTTCCTAACGAGCATGGCCCCCTACAACTAACTGTCTTAGCTCTAACCATACTTTGGGGACTGCGCTTATCCATATACCTATTAAAACGCTATCTCAGCCACGGCGAAGATGCCCGGTATGTAAAAATCCTCGGAAAACGGCAAGGAATGAGCCGCCATGTTTTTTCCCTATGGTTCGTATTTGGCCTACAAGGCTTTCTTATCCTTGTGATTTCTACACCAATAATGGCTGCCTTCAATTTACCTCCCGTTGAATTGGGGCTAATGGGCTACATTGGTGTCTGTGTTTGGTGTGTTGGGGCATTCTTTGAGTGGATCGGAGACTACCAACTCGCACGATTTAAAGCTGACCCATTAAATGATGGTAAAGTGCTGGACACAGGCCTTTGGGCATGGACTAGACACCCTAACTATTTTGGCGACATGTGCATCTGGTGGGGTATCTGGCTAGTCAGTGGCCAGTTTTGGACCATCTTTGCCCCCATTATAATGACCTTCCTTCTAATGAAGTGGTCTGGAGTACCCCTACTCGAAAAATCGCTCAAGGCTCGACGGCCTGACTATGCTGACTACATAGCTCGAACAAGCTCCTTCTTCCCGAGGCCTCCAGCAAAATAGAAAAAGCCCCGCCAAACAGCAGGGCTTTCTTTTGCTAGTTCCGCAGTTAATCAAGTGACTTAACTATTTCCTCGACCATTTTCTTTGCATCTGCAAACAACATCATCGTGTTATCGCGGAAGAATAGTTCATTATCTACACCTGCATAGCCGCTACCCATCGAACGTTTTACAAACAGTACCGTATTAGCCTTCTCTACATCCAAGACAGGCATACCAAAGATCGGGCTTTGCGGATCGGTTTTCGCTGAAGGGTTGGTTACATCATTGGCACCAATCACAAAAGCAACATCAGCACCAGCAAATTCACTATTGATGTCTTCAAGCTCGAAAACCTCGTCATAGGAAACACTGGCTTCGGCTAGCAACACATTCATGTGCCCAGGCATCCGACCTGCAACTGGATGAATAGCGTATGAAACCTTTACACCTGCGTCCTTCAGCATATCACCCATTTCCTTGAGCGCATGCTGCGCCTGAGCAACGGCCATACCGTAACCAGGAACGATGATAACCTTACCTGCATTTTTCATGATAAAAGCAGCATCTTCGGCAGACCCTTGTTTAACAGGTCGCGTTTCCGCACCAACAGGGCCGGCTGCGGCCTCATCATCTGCACCAAATCCACCGAGTATGACGGAAATAAAACTCCGGTTCATGCCCTTACACATTATGTAAGAAAGGATCGCGCCAGATGAGCCAACAAGCGCACCAGTTACAATCAAAGCAGTATTCTGCAGCGTAAACCCGATCCCAGCGGCTGCCCATCCTGAATAACTATTCAACATGGAAACAACCACCGGCATGTCCGCACCACCGATCGGTATGATCAACAAGAAACCAATCACAAAAGATAAGGCAGTCAACCACCAGAACACACTGACCCCAGAAACTGCGGCCATCTCATTGGCTGCGAACCAAGCAATGCCGCCCACAATACCAGCGGCAAGCACGAGATTGATCAGATGTCGCGCTGGTAACATGATAGGGGCACCAGACATCAATCCCTGAAGTTTCGCGAACGCGATTACCGAACCAGAGAAAGTAATTGCGCCAATAGCAATACCAAGTGACATCTCAATCTTGGAGGCCATAAAAATCGCGCCGTCCGGGCCTGTAATGCCGAACGCAGCAGGATTGAGAAAAGCACTGCCCGCTACGAATACTGCCGCAAGACCAACAAGGCTATGGAAAGCAGCAACGAGCTGCGGCATGGCAGTCATTGCAATCTTACGGGCAATGATAAAACCAATGATACCGCCTATTGCAATAGAACCAATAATCCAGTCATAAGACACCACCTCAGGGCTCATAACTGTTGTTACAATCGCGATTGCCATACCGATCATGCCGTAAACATTACCTTTACGGCTACTTTCCGGGCTGGATAGACCACGAAGTGACATAATGAAAAGAATAGCTGCGACCAAATAGGCAACAGCCGTCATATCGACGTGAAACTGTGTCATCTGTACGCTCCCTATTTCTTTTTCTTGTACATTGCGAGCATACGCGCGGTGACGGCAAAGCCCCCGAATATATTCACAGCAGCGAGTGCAATAGCAATTGCACCAAGTATCTTAGAAATCGACATGCCTTCAGGACCGGCCGCAATTAAGGCTCCCACTATAATCACACTGGAAATTGCGTTGGTTACAGCCATTAACGGCGTATGCAAAGCCGGCGTAACGGACCAAACCACATAATAGCCAACAAAGATTGCCATCACAAAAATGGTGAACTGTTGAACGAACGGACTTACGAAAATCTCATGCATTTTATTCACCCTCCTGCAAACGTGGATGGATCACCGCACCATCTTTAGTGACAAGCGATTCAATAATAATTTCATCTTCAAAATCGATTTCGAGAACACCCTCTTTCACATGTGGCGTGATATAGTGCAGCAAATTACGCGCATAGAGGGCTGAAGCATCGGCTGCTAAGCGTGATGGAACATTTTTATGCCCCACAATTTTAACGCCATGCGCTTCTACTACCTCTCCAACCTTGGCAAGCGCACAGTTACCGCCGGCTTCCACCGCTAGATCAACAATCACACTACCCGGTTTCATTGATTTCAGCATTTCTTCAGAAATCAACTGGGGTGCTGCTCGGCCTGGAATAAGGGCTGTTGTGATAGCAACGTCTTGCTTTGCGAGTGTTTCGGCAATCAGCTTAGCCTGCTTGGCTTTATACTCATCGCTCATCTCTTTTGCATAACCACCCGCAGTTTCAGCAGCGGCGGTTTCCTCGTCTTCGACCATGACAAAGTTGCCGCCTAAGCTTTCAACTTGCTCTTTCGTTGAAGGCCTAACATCGGTGGCACTTACAATGGCACCTAATCTCTTCGCAGTAGCGATAGCTTGCAAGCCAGCAACGCCCACGCCCATTACCATCACTTTGGCTGGCGCGACAGTTCCAGCTGCCGTCATCATCATGGGAAAAGCTCGACCATATTCTGCAGCTGCATCAAGTACAGCCTTATAGCCCGCGAGGTTAGACTGAGAAGAAAGCACATCCATTGACTGAGCGCGCGTAATTCGTGGCACAAACTCCATTGCGACGGCCATAAGGCCTGCTTTGGCGTATGAATCTAAGCGCTCTCTGTCGGTGAAAGGGTTTAATACCGCAAGCTGTAGTGCCCCTTTTTTGGCCTTGCTCGCGTCTGCTGCT
>JBFOLV010000493.1:0-4269 GCA_040830325.1 Kordiimonas sp.
CCTTTTTCCACCAGAAAAACCTCCCAAAAAAGCCCCGCCCCGCAGACACCTCCTGTATGTGTTTGGGTCTTGATTTCCCAATATAGATGCGGACAGGGGCCGTAGGTTGCCTGACTGAGTAGCCAACATGTAAAACCCGCCGCTCGATTTAGCGCTAAGATTATGTAGAGACAGGGCTTCTCTTGTTGGCAATTTACTCAAAAACGCGACATTTGACGAAGATGATATCCTCGAGCTTATTGAGCAAACAGGTCGGGAACACCACCAGATACTAGCGTCGCGCGATGACTTATCAGCCAATGTCTGGATTGCGCTTGCACGAGCAGCGCCTAATGCGCCGCCATTCGATCATCAATCTACTCTTGCTCTCTGGAGTGACGACCTTGGCATTACTCAAACGGCAAATGCTGCGACCGGCACACATGGTCCTGTTTCAGCCTCTGTGGCGGCACCAGCAAACGTAACTCAGTTACGCAAAGAGCAGCCAGTAAGCAGAAAAACACCTAGTCAATCCAGAGCTATTGGCAAACCGAGTATCCGCATTATCAAAACAGATGAAGATTTGATGGCGGAACGCACGCGAGATGCCGGCGAACCTGTTTACAGCTCCGAACCGCTCACCAATTCTGAAACAGACAAAGCACCCGCACATACGCAGGCTGAAACTGAGGCCGCTACCGCACCAAAACCAGAGGCTGCGCTAGACCCAAGCCTGCAACAGTTTGTGAATGAAAAGCCAGTACGATCTCCAATCAAGGACCCCGGGCCAGGTGGCTGGGCTTGGCGCAGTGACCGTGATGGTATTATTTCCAGCCTGTCTCCGAAAGGGCTAGAACTGCTTGGCAACGGACAGGAAAACACTGGCACTACAGTTCTTGATATCCTCGGGCTAAACCTCAAGGTGGGACACCCAGTTGCACGCGCATTCCAGCGCCGCAGCACAATTCATGACGCGCCAATATTCCTGGCATCCATGGAACCATCTCATCAGCACTGGACACTTGAAGCAACGCCGTTTTTCAGCAGTTGTGGTGGTATCTTTGAAGGTTACGAAGGCATATTGACGCCGATAACCGCAGCTACTGAGGAAAGCGACCAACTCTTACCAAGCGAAGAAGACGCAAATGCTCTATTCTTGGATGAAGTAGCCCCGTCGCGGCGCGCTGCCATCGGTGCGGGCAATGCCTTTACTCAAAGCGTAAGCGGCCCAACACCTCCAGTGGTAGAAGCCAAATCCTCCATGGAAGCTTCTAGTAAACCGATGGAGAAGTCAGCCTCTCCCAAAACGCCGAACCTTGGTGACACAACCAAAAAGGTGGCAACTTCTGCACTTGAGGAAGTTATCAGCGAGACTCTTAAGCCCCTCACTGAAGCACTAGAGCAACAAAAAACACCACCGTCAAAAAAGGCTGACGCACCAAAACCAATGACGTCAAGCGACCTGAATTTAGCCGAAATTCGCTCAACGCTTGATCTGCTCGAAGAAGCGCTTGCTCGCCTCACCATTGCCGGCAAAAATGCTGGAGACATTCAGGTACGTCTACAAAGCGAGATCGCTTCCGCATGTGCACGTACCCTTCGGGATTTACTCTCAAAATAGGCGCTTGCCTATCACGCTCCCTATAGTAACATTTTCTTCCAGTACCGATTAAAACGGCAGAAAATTTGCATCTATTCTCGAGCACGACAGCATTCGCAGTACAAGGACATATATATGCCTAGCATCAAAGGTTTAGCCTGTTGGATCACAAAAATCTGGGTAACAATTACTCTAAGCCTGCTCCTATTGGCTGGCCCATCATCTGCTCAAAATGATCCTTCCCCTGCCATTTGGAAGATAACAGATCATGATAGTACTATTTGGCTATTTGGGACTATCCACATCCTAAACCCCACGCTCAAATGGCGTTCCCAGCAAGTCAACCAAGCGTTCAGTAGCGCTGACATTGTCTATTTTGAAACGCCCGCGGACCAGCAAGCAATGCAGCCACTTGTCATGCAGTACGGTGTTAACAAAGGTACGACTTTAAGCGCACAAATGAGTGCAACTGGGCGAGCTAATCTAAAACGCGCACTGCAAAGCCTTGGCATGCCACTTGGTGTCATACAACAGCTTGAACCGTTAAAGCCTTGGCTCGCGGGGCTGACAATGGCAGCGTTTCAAATTCAAGCGCAGGGCGGCGACCCGGAAGCAGGCGTTGAGCGCATCCTGCAAGCTGAAGCAAAACAAATAGGCAAGCGGATTGGCTATTTGGAAACAGATGAGCAGCAAATTCAAATGCTGGCCGGCCTTTCGGAACAAGCGCAGCTTTACTTTCTGGAAGATGGCCTCCGTATGATGATTGAAGAACCTCAATTTCTAACCAATTTGATCGACGGTTGGGTGAAGGGAGATGTGGACCGCGTTGACGCCGCTATGCTCCAGTCTATGCAGCAGCAACAAGAATTATACGCCGCTATATTAGTAAACCGGAACAAAAACTGGGCGGCCCAAATTAAAACCATCATGGATGGTTCAGGCACCGCCTTTATCGCAGTAGGTGCTGGTCATTTAGCAGGCGGAAATTCTGTACAATATTATCTTGGCGACTATGGGTTAACGGCTGTTCGCCAGTAATACAGGCATTCCACCGTTTTGACGGCACGCTCTATCGCATGTAAGCTTGAGCTAGAAAGGCACCGTTTCTATATGCCGGGAAATGTTACTTTCAGGATATAACAAATGACACAAAAGAAACTTCTGACCATAGGCCTAATAGCTTCAGCACTATTTACCACCACCGCCTATAGCAGTAACTCAGACCTAAAATTCTGCGAAGCAACACATGCTACTTCAGGTCAAGTCCAGTTTTCCATGCCCCGTGATGTCGGCCCCATAGTGTCTGAAGCCGACATTCACCAAAGTTTAGACACCTGGATTGAAAATGTTAGAAACACGCACCCTGACATCTCCTACTCAGTCAGCGAAACCAAGCTTAATGAGGCCATCGCCACGCTGCACGATGAAGTAAAAGGCCCCATGAGCCAGCTCGAAGTGTTCAGGCTCTTTTCCAAGTTAAACTCTGTATTTGCTGACGCCCATAACGGCATCATGTACCCAGACCGCCTGAACCGTATTACAAAATCACTTCAGGAAGGCGACAGGCTGTTTCCTCTCAGTGTTTATATTGCCCCTGATCACAAATTATACGCCCGCGGCACCGACAACATAAAAGCAGGCACAGAGATACTCACCATCAATGGCACTAAGGCTTCAGCTATTGTTGAAGAACTCCTCATTCGTGCGCGCGGCGATTCTGACGCACTAAGGCGTGATCTTGTCAGCAAACGGTTTGCCGAACATTTCTGGCAAATCCTTGGCACTGCCCCTCGCTTTGATATTGGTACAAAAGGCGATGATTGCATCGAAGTTCATACCCTGGACGGTGCAGCCAGCTTACCTGAGGAACGCAAGCCTGGCGCACCTGATTTTGACAGTGTTTTTTCCTATAAAATTCTGGATGGAAACATCGGGTACTTACACGCAGGCATATTCGTCCCTTATGAGTATGACCGATGGCTTGAATTTACTGAAACTGCTTTCACAAACTTTGCTGCAAAAGGCGTGACATCACTCATCATTGATATTCGCAGTAATGGCGGCGGGGATGACCAGATGTGGATGAATGGCATCGTCCCATACATCACAACAAAAACATGGGACCGAATGGCAAACTATAAACTACGCATTACAGAAGATGACCTTGAGGAAGGCCCACTTGGTGGTGTTGCCATTTCAGACTACACAGGCACAACAACACCTGAGAAGAAGGAACATCTTTTCACTGGTGACGTATATGTTGTTACGGGTGTTGCTACATATTCTTCAGCAATCATGTTTGCGACAGCCATGCAGGACAACGGCATTGCGACAATCGCAGGCACCGAAACTGGTGGAAAATCCTGTTCCACAGGAAATTTTAGAACATTAGGCACAGGTAAAAGCGAGCTGTATGCCTATGCACCCCTGCACATATATAACCGAAAAGCGGATAAGGGATGCGAACGTGGTGTAATCCCTGACGTGCCACTTAAAGAAGACCCGTTCAATAGCTCAGCTGCTATCGAACAACTTGTTGCACACATCAACAGTTAATAAAAAAGGCGGCTCATAGCCGCCTTTTCTTATATTTTGCATATGGCTAAATATTATTCGCCGCCGCTCCGAAGGCCAGCTTCAGCTGTCATCGTAGAGCTTGGACGTGTCCAAGTAACATTGTCACAGCGTGA
>JBFOLV010000494.1:0-2088 GCA_040830325.1 Kordiimonas sp.
ACGCCCAGTGTATGGGATAAATCACAACGTTGCCACCGAGCTTGTGCCTAGTGGCAATAAAGAGTTTACGGTACCAGGTCGCTATCCTTTAACACTTAAGTTTAGTGACGAGACAACTTTAACATTAAACCCGGGACATTGGCAGCAAACGGGTAGAAAAGTCGGCCATTAACAGTATTCTCTACAATAAATGAGGCGCACGAAATACACCAATCGCTGCCCTCATTCATTGTCCAGAACCTTGAATTTAATTTACTACGTTAGCCAGACTATACAGTAGTTTGGCTTCCTCTCCCTTAAGCTTCCATCACCGTTACGGCAATTCTGCCGGCTACTCTTTCCAATGATTTCTTGCATAGCGTCATATGATCGACTATATTGTATCACATGACGGAAAGGGAACATTATGTCAGCTAGTGTTGGAACCATTTACAATTTGCTCGGCGGCCGGGAAACGCTGCCCAACAATCCAGTTCGTTCTTACAGAGATTTATTGGGGTTGGTTCGCACAGGAATTCCGAAAGTTGCGGTGACTTATTTTGCAACTTCCATTGCTGCCAAGACGGCTTTGACGAACGCACAGGTACGGAACTTTATTGTTGCGGAGCCCACCTTCCGAAGAAACGATCTTTTCAAAAATGCAACTGCAGAAAAGTTACTTCGATTGGCAAACTTGAGAGCACGTGCGGAAGAAATAATTGGCACTGAAGATGGTGCAAATGAGTTTCTTTTCAGACCACATCCAGAGCTTGAGGATGAGAGCCCATTTGAGTGTGCACAAACTGAAATGGGTGCCCGAGCCGCAGAAGAAATTTTGGAGCGCGCTGCGTATGGCCTACCCGTCTGATGTCGCAGAGTTAGACGGCAAAAATTTCTACAGATTATGTGCGCGTCAGTTCACTGTTTTTGATGGAACTGGTGCTTATATGTATGGGGCCAGATGGACACCAGCTGGCACAAAAGTAATCTATTGCGGTTCAAGTTTAGCGCTCTGCTCGATGGAAGTTCTTGTTCATTTGAACACACAGCAAATCACTAACAAGTTTCATTATGCTAGTGGCAAAATAGATGCCCGTTACGGTATTGATTTATACACACCTGAACGTCTAGCTGATCTAGGTTGTCGCTGGAATATTTCTGGCGAGTATGGTGAGCCGCAGCAAATTGGCCGCGCCTGGTTTGAAGCTGGTGAGCATCTTTTTATGGTTGTTCCTTCGGTATTATCTCCAGAAGATTATGCGGTAGTGATTAACCAGGAACATCCTGCTTTTGATGAATTGAATTTAGATGAGGCACAGGCAAGCCGCTATAATTTTGACACACGTTTTGGGCGCGGCGGCGAATAGATGCCCTACCCTAAAGGCCCAAATTTCTTCTGGCCTTTCTTGAAAAACGTCGTAAGCCGTGATACATTCTACCGTTATAACGAAGCCGCCGCTCTTAGCAATGTTTTGTAACCTTTGCTTTTCAACTTCTTTATAGCCGGTAAAACAAACATCTAAACCATCTGCGCCGGGCTTATCTCTCAACAGCTAGAGCCGAGATGACATACTCTGACGGTGTGCTCGTACTACTCGGTGTGATCGTGATTTCGATTTCATTAAGGCCAACGACCAGATAGTCATGGAAGTTTGCGGACTTCAAATCCAAGTTTCTTAGGTCTACCTTACTGATATTATTGGATGCACCCCTTCCTTCCTCTGCATCTAGAGTAAATTCCGTCGTCCAGTCCCCATTCACGCAACAACTGAGTTTCAAGTTGCCGCTGTCCGCACCCTTCCAGTGGTGCAGAATTAGAGCATACTCGGTTTGAAGGTCCACGACCTTGAATGACACCTTGAGTGTCGCTCCCGACCCGGAGTAGAGCTTCGGGAAAACAGCGCTCATTACCGACCCGAAACCGGTCCCGGTAACGAGGAGGTTGTTACCTGCGGATAATATCTTGAACACGGAGTCTGCACTTGTCGGGGCGATATCAAAAAGGTGCTCTCTGAAACCAATACCTGCGCCGTTCCGGTTCGGTTCTATAAACGGGACAAGAGCGTACTTTCCCATATCCACATTTTCCGACTGAGTGAACTTATTTGG
>JBFOLV010000495.1:0-8059 GCA_040830325.1 Kordiimonas sp.
CGTATGAACAACCAAATAGGTTAATTTCACCTATCCCTTGACTCACTAAGGCATGGTTGATTGCGTCACAAATGAATTCAAAAGAATAAGTGTCAGGCAAAACTCCTGTCATGCCGTTACCTGGCGTATCCACTGCGATCACATAGTTATCTTCAGCGATCGCCTCACAAAGTGGTACGACATTTGCAATATTTTGAAATGCGCCACCAACAAATACGAGAGGTGGCTTTTTTGAAGCAACACCAAATGCACGTGTATGAATTGGAAACCCTTGAAAATTGAATTGTCTAACATTGCTCTGAATAGAACGTACGTCGCCCGTCATCATAAATACTCCCACAAGATATTTACCGAAGGGGCGACCCCGCTACCCATGGTTATAAAAACCTATATGGGTTATTTTACCCCTTAATGGGGCTGCCTATATCGCTTGATGATATTTGAGTCAATACTATAGTTAACGGCATTTTTACCTTATGACAGACCTCACCCCACAAATTGTTAAAGTTGCTAGAGTAGGTCTTGGCTTGAGTCAGGCAGAGTTTGCTCAGCGATGCGGTATAGGTAAAAACACACTACCACGTATAGAGCGTTCTGAAGGGCGTGCAAACGAGGGCACGTGGCGCTTGATAGAGATGTTTCTGAAAGAGCAGCAGGTGTCTTGGTCAGCGCAAGGCGGATTAGTGTCAATCCAGCTCCCGGCCGAAGGTAGTTAGCTAGTTCAATTATCTATAAAAAAGGCCCGCAGAGAGAGCTCCGCGGGCCTTTTCATTGTTTGAATAGTTACCTAATGGTGAGACATTGAAGCCTAGTTGACTTCAGGTAAAACACTCGCCCCTCTTACCCACGGTGCACCAGCGTCAATCATTGCCTTCTCAAACGATGGGATCGTAGTATCAATCATCGTCTCAATGCGCTGTTTTACCCCAGTGAAAGCGTCTTGCGCATAACCGAATTGCTCATGGCTTTGTGATGTTGGGCCGTACATGCTCAAGCTGCTGAATTTAGCAAAGCTAATTCTGCTGCTGATTGTGTCTGGCGCTGCACCCATTTGATCTTGTGAACGCTTACCAGTTAGAGATTCTTCTAGACTGTATAGTTCAGCACGTAGGTCTGCATACTGAGCTTCTAGCGCATCACGGTTGTCTGTACGATCCAGAGCCTGACGATATATTTTCAACTTCTTCTGCAGGTCGGTAACTATCATTCTAGCAGCTGTAATTGCAGCTTCCGCTTTAATCACTTTTTGCTGGAAAGCTTGTGTCTCTTCTACAGATGTATTTGTGAGAGTTGGCTTTCTAATATCAACCACTTCGAACGATACAGGTGCAGCAAGTTCTTTGACCTCACCGCCTTGACGAACGTTAAGTGTGGCCGTGTATGTGCCAGGAAGAACCACTACGCCGCGTAATTCACCAAGGTAGTCTGGGCGAGGATTGCCTGTGATAGCATCTTTCGGTGCATGGTGAAGGTTCCATGTTACACGTTGAACACCTTTCTTATTCGCTGCTGGTACATGAGATACAGTGTTACCTGACGCATCTTTAACTGTCACGAATACAGCTGGTTTAGCCTCACGGCGTTCAGCTTCAAGCACGTCCCACTCGGGGAAGGTTGTGCCCTTACCGTCTTTCACTAGCTCTTTGTCAGCAGCTACACGATTTTGCTTAGCTGTTTTGAAGCTATCTTTTAGATAGTAAGTAAACGTCATGCCATATTTAGGGTTTTCAGCGATATACTGATTTTCACCATGGCTATCAGTGTGAAGTGAGTCTTCGTTATAGAGACGTACACTCGCTTTTGAGAAAAGAAGTGCATCGCTCTCCAGTGTTTCAGCATTCAAGCCGCGAAGAGCTGTATAGTCATCAAGAATGAAGATACCGCGACCAAAACTACCTGCTACAAGATCGTTTTCTCGGCGCTGGATACGAACATCACGGAAGGAAATAGTAGGTACGCCACCCGTAAGTTCAACCCATTTGTCACCACCGTCCACAGTGAAGTATAAGCCAAATTCAGTTCCTAGGAACATAAGGTCTTTGTTCACATGGTCCTGTGTAATGCGCCATACGAGGTTTTTCTCTGGCAGGCCATCTGTGATGAGCTTCCAGTTTTTACCGCGGTTTGTACTCTTGATAAGGTACGGTTTGTAATCACCTTCTTTGTGGTTATCGAGCGCTGCGTAAACAGTATCGGCGTCAAAGAGGTCAGCACGGATGTCATTTACATACGCATTTGCTGGAACACCTTTGATTTTACCAATCTCATAGCGATTCCACGTTTGACCACCATCTGATGTTGCTTGAATAAGGCCATCATCAGTACCAACATAAAGGATGTTTTCGTCAATCGGGCTCTCAGCTACATTTGCAATCGTGTGATAATCAGACATTGCATAAAGATCGAAACCAGATTCACGGCTCCATGTGCGGCCCATCATAGGCATATTTAGACGGTTACCATTTTTCGTTAGGTCACCTGAGATCGCGGTCCAACTGTCACCGCGGTCATCAGAACGCCATAGACGGTGTGATGCATGGTAAATGCGCTTTGGATCATGGTGTGAAACATTGATTGGTGCATCCCAGTTGAAACGCTCTGCTGGATCACCTGGTTTGCCTTGTGGTTTAATGTATGTTGGCTGGCGAAGCTTCGTATCAAAGCGGTATAGATTACCGCGCTGCCACTGTGCATACATAATGTCTGGGTTGCCAGGCTCTGTAGCTGGTTGGTGACCGTCACCCCCCATGACAAGGAACCAATCAGAGTTTTTGATGCCGTTTTCACGCATTGTGCGACTAGGGCCACCTTGAGTGGAGTTGTCCTGTGTGCCGCCATATACGTTATAGAATGGCTGTGCGTCATCTGCAGCTATTTTATAGAACTGCGTAACAGGAATGTTTTGGATGAAGCGCCACGTTTTCATGTCGTCGCGGCTTTCATATATGCCGCCATCGCCACCAATCAGAACAAAGTCAGGGTCAGTTGGGTGGAACGCGAATGCATGATCATCAACGTGACGGTTCTTAAGGTTTACATTTTTCCATGTTTTTCCACCATCTTCAGTGTACGCACTGATGTTGTTAGCCATGTAAACTTTATCGAACTCGTCTGGATCTACAAAAATTTCCTGATAATAGTGTGGACCTGTGCCGCCTGTTACTTTGTCAGACATTTTTACCCAGCTTGCACCTTTGTCAGATGAACGCCAGAAGCCACCTTTACGTTGATCAAGCTCGATAAGAGCATAAACAACATTCGGATCAATTGGGGAAACAGCAAGGCTTGACTTACCCATGTTGCCTTTTGGTAGGCCTGTTGTCATCTTCTCCCATGTTTCACCGCCGTCATTTGATGTGTATAGCGCTGAACCAGGTCCTGTGTTCACGAGCGTTGCAACACTACGCTGACGTTGCCAAGTTGCTGCATAAAGCTTGTCGGGATTGCTTGGGTCAATCGCTACAGAGCCAACGCCTGTCCACTCATCAATCTCAAGAACATTTTTCCAAGTTTTACCGCCGTCAGTTGTTTTATATAGACCGCGGTCACCACCTGAAGACCATAGGGGCCCCTGTGATGATACCCAAACGATGTCTGGGTTAGTTGGGTGAATGATGATGTCACCGATGTGTTCGGAATTTTCCAAACCCATGTTTTTCCATGTTTTACCACCATTCTCTGATTTATAAACACCATCACCGAATGAGATGTGACGACCACCATTGTTTTCGCCTGTACCTACCCAAACGATATTCGGGTTGCTTGGCGCTAGGGTAACATCACCAATAGAGTATACAGATTCGTTGTCGAAAATTGGTTTCCAAGTCGTGCCGGCATTGGTTGTCTTCCAAACGCCACCAGATGCGATTCCAGCATACCAAGTGTTTGGTTTTTCCGGGTTTACGGCGATATCAGATACACGACCTGACATGTAGGCAGGGCCAATGTTTCTAACCTTAAGGCCAGCAAATGTTTCAGCAGACATTGCGTCCTTGTCGTCAGCCATTATTGCTGGCGTAGTAGCAACCATCATAGCTAGTGCTATATTAATCCCAAACTTCATAAGTATCCCCCATATGATTTGTTTTGTATTTTTAGGTGTTAAAACTAGGTGTTCTAATTTCAATAGCGCTACGAAATTAACGCGCAGATTGAAAGTTAGACTTAAGTTTGGTGGCACCTTAAGCACTAACTATATTTTTTGCACCTATTGAAGTGAGAATAGAGATAACTTCTTTGAGATTGGTTGTCGCATGACATAGAAAATTGGATGATCAAGGGCCGGTTTTCAACCACATAACTTCGCTGTATTCTTATTAATTCTTGGAAGACTTGAACCTTTTGACGCAAAAACCTGGAAGAACGTTTGTCTAGTATTTTGGGGCAATATTGCGATTCATTGGGGTTTGTACAAATACATTGACCATTTAATACGTCAAAAGGAACAGAAGTGATATGTTGACTCTTCTTGAAAAGTGAAGTTATTACATCACGAATGATCAAGGCGGGGTATCATAAACGGGGCAAATTAGCGCCAATTTGGGCGGGTTTTTGTGCTGTCTTCTTGCTTTTCAGCCAGGTCACCACATCAATTGGTCATGATCACAGCGAAATTGAGATTGCTCATGAGTGCATGTTGTGTGCAGCGGCTCAATCCGATGACGTTGATACCTGCGAATATCCAGTCATACCTGGAAATCTAACCCAAGCACTACCTAGCCCACAGAGTGCAGTCCATTCACGTGGGCGTGCTATCATACGTTCTAAAACGCGCGCGCCACCGGTTTCCTGAGTTCAGTTTGTAACAGGGCTTTGCCTCGTACTGGCTAATACCGACACAGTTAAATTAATCAAACTAACTTTAGGCAGTGTGGCCACATCCAGTGGTCTGCACGCCTGCGACTTTATTGCTCAGGAACAATAACATGTACCATAGTATCTCTAAACGCGCTCTACTTAGCTCAGTGGCGCTAAATCTTGCCCTTGTACCATATGCACCTCAGACTTTTGCTGACGACGGGGCTAGCGATGAATTGGAAACCATCGCTGTTACGGGAACGCGTCAAGCATATCGCGGAAATTTTGAACCGCTTGAAACGCCACAAGCTGAACAAGTACTTGATCTCCAGTCACTAGAAGACCTCAACGCTGTTGATCTGGTGTCTGCACTAGATTTATCAGCATCCGTTGCACGCCAGAATAACTTTGGTGGTCTATGGAATAGTTTTGCTATCCGCGGCTTCGCTGGCGATGAAAATTTGCCAAGCAATTTTCTAGTTAATGGATTCAATGCAGGGCGTGGTTTCGCCGGCCCCCGGGATATATCTGGGATTGAGGCTGTTGAAATCCTAAAGGGACCAAAAGCAGCACTCTTTGGCCGCGGGGAACCAGGTGGTGCTATCAATATTGTTACGAAGCGACCAACCTTTGAAGACAAGGGCAGGGTTCGCTTCACTGCGGGACGCTTCGACCAATACCGCGGCGATGTTGATATTGATATGGCACTCTCCGACACTTTTGCTGTGCGCCTTGTCGGTTTCTATGAGGACGCTGAAAGCTTTAGAGATACAGTAAAAACCGAGCGTTTTGGTCTGTATCCTTCTCTTGCCTTCCGTCCTAATGAAAACACCCAGATTGTTTACGAACTGGAATATACGGATCAGGAGATCCCGTTTGACCGCGGTGTGCCAGCTGTAAATAACACGCTCGGTACAATACCTATTGAGACCTTCTTCGGCGAACCCGGAAATGGAACAAATAAAACGAAAGTAGCCGGGCATCAGATTGAGATGCAACACGACTTCAATGAAAACTGGAGTGCACTGATCGGCTTCAACTACCGCGACACTTCGCTGGAAGGATATGATACCGCTGCTACGCTATCTGGTAGTCGCCAGTTCCTGTTTCGGGACGGTGAAAACCTTTCCCGTGAGCGTCGCTTCCGTAAGTATGATTCTGAGTATTTTGTAGTACGGGGTGAATTGTCCGGCGAGTTTGATACAGGTGGTTTGCAGCACCGTGTACTTGTGGGCATAGACTATGATGAGTTTGACAATAAGCAGCTTTTCAAACGTGCAAGAGGCGGCGGGATCAAAGAAGGCGAAGTAGCAACTGATCCAGCGGTAGCCGAGCGGCTACAGGTCATTAATGTCTTTAATCCAGTATATGGCCAGTTTGATCTGCCAGAGCCAACAGCGGTATTGCGGGACAGACTGGATACTCAGAGCGCATTTGGCTTCTTTGTGCAGGATCAAATTTCCATATCGGATAAGTTTGATGTCAGGCTTGGCTTGCGTTTCGATGATTATAAACAAAGCATCGGCGGCACAGAAAGCTCAGACCAACGGGTGAGCCCACAGTTTGGCTTGGTATACCAGTTGAATGATCAGGTTTCTCTTTATGCATCTTATGGTGAAGGCTTCCGCCAACTGCCTGGGAATGAACCCAATGGTGACCCCCTCCGGCCCAATATCACCAAATCTTATGAAGCAGGCGTAAAGTTTGCCTTGCAGGAAAATGCAATACAGGGAACGGCTACTGTCTTCCAGATTGAGCAAGACAACATTCTGGCCGTTACACCTGCTTTTGAACCAACCGCAGTCGGCCAAGCCAAATCGCGTGGCTTCGAGTTTGATTTAAACGGAGCCGTGACAGACAGCATTGATGTTTTGATGTCATATGCATACACGGATGCGGAAATTGAGAATGAGTTCTTTGATGCAAACTTCGGTGTGACGATCCCTGCAGGTACTTCTCTTGTTAACGTACCTGATCACCAGTTTACTTTGCAGGTCACAAAAACGTTTGAGCAGCAAGGGCTTCCCCTAAGGGTTGGCGGTGCACTTTTTGCCGTTAGCAGTCGGTCTGGTCAGTTTGGTGATTACTTTGGTCAGGGAGCATTTGAACTGCCAGGGTATGCAACATTACGCGCGTTTGCCGAGTATGAAGTATCTGATGCACTCAGCCTTCGTTTTGACGTTGATAATATCACCAACAAAGAGATTTACCTGAACTCGTTTGCATCTCTTTGGGTTCAACCGGGTGCCCCACGTACATGGCGCCTTTTTGTCGAATATTCTTTTTAGGAAACTTCCATGTCTAAAACTATTGTAGAAGCACGTGGATTAAATGTTTGGAGGGGACAGGCACCTGTCCTCTCCGACATCAGCTTCAAGGTTGGTGAGGGAGAGGTGTTTGCCCTTCTTGGTGGTAATGGTGCAGGAAAATCAACGACTTTGCTGACGTTTCTTGGCTTACTTGAGCCAAAGTCTGGTGAAGCAATTGTCTTCGGGCAGTCGGTTGAGCAAGATGTAGCTTCTGTGCGGTCCAAAGTCGCTTATTTGCCAGAAGCCGCAACACTTTATCCGCATTTGTCTGCTTACGAGAATATTGAATATTTCCTGTCTCTTGCCGAAGTTTCCCGTTCTAGGGAGGACATCGAAAAGGCGCTGGACCGTGTATCTCTACAAAAAGATGCACGTGAAAAACAGATGGATCGCTATTCAAAGGGAATGCGTCAAAAAACAGCTATTGCACTGGCATTGCTGAGAGAAACACCAATCTTGTTTCTCGATGAACCAACATCTGGCCTAGACCCGGTCGCGATTGACGAGTTCAACCGCTTGGTTACCGATTTGGCTGATGCAGGTACGACGATTGTAATGGTTACTCACGACGTTTACGGTGCATGCCAGGTTGCACACCGGATAGCTCTCCTTAGGCGTGGTAAGCTTGTTGGCTCTTTTGAAGCTGAGAATGGCGAACGTATCGATACGGAGATTGTTCATGCCGCGTTTTCCGAAAGAGGTGCTGCATAATGAGCACTCTAAAACATATTGCTATTGATGAATGGCGATACTGGCGTCGATCAAAAATCGCAGTTTCCGTTTTGTGGATTGGCATAGTGCTGGTAGTGGGTTCCGCGCTCCTTACAACAAATCAGATGATAGCTGCTTTTCATGAGAGAGAACATCTACAAACAACAGCTGAGGATACATTCCTAAGCCAGCCTGACCGGCACCCACACCGTATGGTACACTATGGACATTACGCATTTCGA
>JBFOLV010000496.1:0-10867 GCA_040830325.1 Kordiimonas sp.
AATATCCGAGCTGAAGATGTTCACAACACACCAGTTCCTCATGCCTTTCTTGTTTTGGATGCGGAAGAGCAAGCGACCCTTTTTGTGGATGAGCGCAAAGTAGACAATGACCTACGTGTACATCTTGGCAATAAAGTGCGTCTTGAGCCTCGCACGGCGTTTTATAACGAACTCGCAGAGCTTGGCAAAGCTGGTAAGAAAATTCTCGTTGATCCTACAAGCAACAACGCCAAAGTATTCCAAACACTGAAAGAAACTGGTGCCACCCTCATCGAGGGGCAAGACCCTTGCATCTTGCCAAAGGCACGAAAAAATGAAACTGAGCGCCAAGGCTCACGCGATGCGCACATTCGTGATGGTGCGGCTATTTGTGAGTTTTTACACTGGCTTGAAGGCGAAGCGCCTAAAGGCAACCTTGATGAACTAGGTGCTGCTGCCAAATTGATGGAATTTCGCGAAAAGCGTAGCCTTTTAAAAGGTATCAGCTTCGACACGATATCAGGCGCTGGCCCGAACGGTGCCCTTTGTCACTATAAAGTGGACGAAAGCAGCAACCGTAAACTGGAAATGGATAGCATTTATCTTGTTGATAGTGGTGGGCAATATCTAGACGGTACAACAGACATTACGCGTACCGTTATTGTCGGCACACCAACGGATGAAATGAAAGATCGTTTCACACGTGTGCTGCGGGGCCACATCGCCCTTACCATGACACGCTTCCCACAAGGCACGGCAGGCATGATGCTGGATAGTATCGCCCGACGCCCGCTATGGGAAATTGGATTGGACTATGATCACGGCACAGGGCACGGGGTCGGTTCTTACCTGGCTGTACATGAAGGTCCTCAACGTATCGCGAAATTTGGTACTAGCGTGCCTCTGGAAGAAGGTATGATTCTTTCAAACGAGCCTGGATACTATAAAGAAGGTGAATACGGCATTCGCATCGAGAACCTAATTTTGGTTACGAAATCTGATGCAGATGAAGAACGCGACATGTTTGAGTTTGAAAACCTTACTTGGGCGCCGATTGATCGTAACCTTATCGATGCATCTGGTCTTGATGACATCGAATTGAAATGGTTGAATGACTACCATACAGCTGTTTACGAGAAATTAGCGCCTCTTGTAGATAGTGAAACAAAGGCATGGCTTGAGAAAGCGACTGCACCTATAGCAGCCTAAAAAGCCTCCTTGAAGGAGAGACATTGGCCGGAAACGCATTAGAAGCTTTTCATCAGCATTTACCGGCCAACATGATTGGGCGCGACTTTTTTGTCGGCGACATTCATGGTCGACTGGATGCCTTGCTTCTTGCAATGGGAGATGTCTCTTTTAACCCAAAGACTGATCGGGTCATCGCTGTCGGTGACTTGATTGACCGCGGTCTCAACTCATATGAGTTACTCAAGTTGACACGCGAGCGCTGGTTTTTCTCAGTACGTGGTAACCATGAAGCCATGCTTATGGATGCTACTGACCATTTTTCCTTGTCATTATGGCTGTCTAACGGCGGCGACTGGTACATGGACTTAGATGGAGAGGCTGCACTTGATTGCTGCGCAATTGCCCATAGCCTGCCTACAGCCTTTACCGTTGGCACCAGAGACGGAAAGTGCATTGGTGTGTGCCATGCCGAGTGGCCAGAGAATGATTGGGCAGATATAGATACACATTTAAACAACCAACATCACGTTAGCGCTATGCTTTGGGGCCGTAGAATTATTAAGGGCGAAATTTGTCGGTGGGATAAATCCGCAACTTTAACAGTGCACGGACACACGCCAATTGAAAAAGTTAAAAAACTTGGTTCAGCATTATTCATTGATACAGGCTGTGTACACGGCGGACACCTGACTCTGATCGAAAGCAAAGATGCTCTCGCGTTACCGTCACTAACTTAAATCAGACCAAAACAGGTCTCTATAATCAAAGTAACGACTAAACTGCATACCATCCCATTCCAGGGCAATAGCACGCTCCTCAGCATGGCCTGACAAACATTCCGGCTTCAAAACAACCGCATATTTCTGGCTTTCAACATCATATACGAACCCATCACTTTCAGTGTCAGAGAGCCCCCGCGCAAGCTGATGCATTACGGTATAATCCACAGTATTATAGCAAGCTGAAAATACTTCCGTATCCGTTATGTCACTGAAACTTCCTTTCACTAAGAAGCGTTCCATAACAAAAGAAACACGACACGCTGGTTGCTCGGTATCTTTTAAAAACTGCCCATATTGTTCGGCACCTAGAGCAAGGGCGCCCTTCAGTGTTTCCGCAACAGCTATATGCGCCAATCCCGTTGGCGCAAAGTGCCATTCAGGTGCTGGGTTTGCAAAAGCAGATACCACCGCCGGCGGCATAGAGTGAGGCGTAGCGAACCCGAGCGGCACCAGCCCCTGATTATGTCGCCCGACCTCTGAACACAGGTTAATCAAAGCTTCAATATCACCCGCGTTACTTTCCACATTCTCCGCATATTCGTTAATTGGAACAGACGCAGGCCGAAGCCTGAAAGCTGCAGGCCAGCTGAGAGATGATTTAGGCACGCTACGCGGGTCGATCACAGCAGCAGTTGTCATACAGGCTGTACCAAACCGTCCAGATATACCCGGACAAAGTAAAGATCCATCATTTCGCCTGCAAGCAAACGGTCTAACGCAGATTGACCTGCCAGCTGCGCATTTGGCTTCTTAATCCATTCCTGAGCCTGATCAGGATTATCAAATATTGTATGGAGATTATGCTGTATCGCCATCAAGTGCGACAAACGGGATAAAGTATCATGCGGAACGCCAGAAATTTTACCGGCACGCCAATTGTAAAACGTGCTGCGAGAAGGGCGGCCGAGCAAAATCATTTGCTCTTCTACTGTTAAGCCCCAAATATCAGCCTGCTTGAAGAAAGCCCGGAGCCCAAGGGGCGCCAGCTGCTTGTTTTGTGCCTTCGTTTCTAGCCTGTCATGCATGCTTTACCCTCCGACCCAATCAATTTGCAGACTACGCGTTTGATACCTAGTCTGCAATAGGGGGATAAACATAGGGCAAAGAACTTAACGCTAAGGCTCGCGGATTTCAAAATCAGATGTAATGTCTGCCATAGCGCCAAGCTGTACTGATGCAGAACAGTATTTTTCTTTAGAAAGCTGAATAGCGCGCTCCACATGGCGTGGATCAACATCATGCCCAGTCACAACAAAATGCATATGGATTTTTGTGAAAACACGTGGTGGTTCAGCTGCTCTTTCGCTATCCATCTCCACCCAGCAATCTGTGACATTCTGACGAGATTTTTTAAGCATCAGCATTACATCAATGCTTGAGCAACCACCTGCACCAAGAAGCAACATTTCCATCGGCCGAATACCGTGATCAAGCCCACCATCATCTGAGCCAGAATCCATAACCACCGAATGACCAGACGGTGATTCACCAATGAATGTCATATCTCCAGCCCATTTAACGCGTGCTTTTTTTGTCATCTGACCCTCTTACATTGAATTGTTAAAGCTTGCCCATGCTTTTACTCAGTTGCCAGAAATCAATCAAGGTGAACGCGTCACGCGTAATTCGCATAGCCGCACAATCTAAAGGTGTAATTATGCTCTTCGGTAACTTTTTATTAAAATTATTTCCTTAGAATCCCAGCCGCCAGAAGCTCATATAAAGGGGAAAATATGCATCATCTGGTCTACATAAGTGACCGGAATCAGGGACATGCCGGTGACATGGAGCAATTCCTGTACGATGCGGATTATTTCCACGATTCGCTGCATATTACTGGTGCGCTTTGGTTTAACGAAACTGAATTCATTCACATGATGGAAGGTGAAGCCGAAGACCTTGAGGTTGTGTTTAAGCGCATCACCAACTCAAAATCCCATAAAAATGTGACTCTCGTTCACAAAGAGAAATGCACCAAACGTTTCTTTGATGATTGGACCATGGCCAGTTTTGGGGAACAAACATATTGCGGTTACATCGCCAGACAGTTTGGGGAAAGCAACCTGTTTGAACCTCGCAGCCTACCACCGGAGCGGCTTATTAATCTGTTATATTTTCTGGAAGAAAACCGCCGACACAATCTCCAGCAAGCTATTTGTTAAACGAACCTCTCTTTAGTTTTCATTTAAATTTTGCTTGTAGACTTCAGCAAATGGTCTTGGAGTCGCTATGCTAAATCGTCTCGTTTATGTCAGTGAAATCCGCAGAGAGCACCCAGTGGACATCCAAGAGATTGTATCCAGTGCGGCCCAATTCAATTTAACACGCAATGTAACCGGCGCGCTACGGTTTGATGGCGACCACTTCATTCAACTTCTGGAAGGCGCAGCCAGCATACTTAGCCACATATTTGATACTAGAATTATCCCTGCCACTTCGCACCAGAACATAAAATTCCTCGCGTTAAAACCTTGCAAAGAAAGGGTTTTCAAGGATTGGTCCATGGCGTACCTCAGTGAAAACGGTCATGAGCGGGATATTGCCCAAAAATTTATGGCAGAAGAAGGCTTCAACCCCCGCAACTGCACAGCAGATGATATTGTGAACCTGCTCTGCTTTCTGGAGGAAAGTCGCCAGAGAAATGCAAAAGAAGCCATTCTATAAAATCCAGCGCAACCTCGACGTTTGCCATTATTTAAGGTAGTATACTGCCGCACTTCGAGGCAGACCCATGATACACAGACTGATATATATCAGTGACATCTGCGAAGGCTATTCAACGGACTTGAACAAAGCATTGGATGGCGCCCGTTCTTTTTACGCCGAACACAATATTACAGGCGCCCTATGGTTTGATGGGCATCATTTCATTCAATTGCTTGAGGGGCCCAAAGAAGAATTAGCCGAAGCAATAGAAAAACGCCTTCTCTCTGACCAACCAAAGTGCAATGTGCATGTTTCAGACCTTCAAAAAGCTAAAGAAAGACTTTTTCCCGACTGGACAATGTCATATCTCTGCAAGGGTTCTTATGCCCATGAAGTCGCCTGCCAATTTATTGGAAACAAGGAATTTGACCCTCACGCTTGCCATGATCAAGCGCTTATGGAACTTATTTGCGCTCTGGAACACGAACGACAAGAACGCGCCCGAGACGCCATTAATTGATTTAAAAACTTAGCTACCTTTGAAAATAAGCTGCCCATCCCCTTCTTTCCACTGAGGATACTTTTTCATCACATCTACGAATGGGCTTGCCTGCAATAAAGTCGCTGCCCATTTTTTCAGGGCTTCGTACGAGGTTGAATCAAACCAATGTTTATCAGTATTGGCGAACTGGCGAATGAAGGGCACAATGGCATAATCAGCTAGGACAGGCCGAGACCCGAACAGATACTCATTCTGGGAAAGACGTAGCTCTAAAACCCTAAGGAAAGCCTCAGCTTCAGTCCGATGTTCCTCTGAAATTGCCCCTTCATAGCGCGTGGCGTATTTATACCGATCAAGATGGTGCTTAAAATCACCGTCGCATTGTTCGATAAGCAAGAACATGTCTTCAATGGTGCCTTTTTCTGGCTCCAACCATTTCCGGGGATCAGATTTACCAAGAGCCCAGCGCATCACGTCTAGACTTTCATCAATAACCGTGCTGTCAGGCAGCAGTAAAACAGGTACCGTACCTTTAGGGGATGCTTCTAACATTGCCTCAGGCTTATCCCGCAAAACTACTTCTCGCAGTTCAACTGACACGCCACTTACATAAACTGCCATGCGCGCCCGCATTGCGTATGGGCACCGCCTAAAACTATAGAGAACAGGTTGTGTTTCGTTTGCCATTATTTAAGTCCTATGCACAGCTCCTTATAGGCGCAGCCAAAGGCACTGTAAATCGAAACCATAAATATACCGACACAACATAAAACACGTTATGCGAGTATAATTTTTCGCACTTAAGAAGCGCTATCATTTGCGACAATATATCCAAAAAAGCGTTGTAATTAATAGTAGTTAGCAACAATCGAATTCCATTGCCTCACTCATTTTTGCCTGATATCATACTTTCAAATTTACGACCATTGGAGGTAGTTATGAAAGGCGACGCACAGGTAATAAAGCACCTGAATGTAGTCCTCAAAAATGAGCTGACAGCAATCAACCAATATTTCTTGCATGCTCGCATGCTCAAAGACTGGGGCATGAAAAAGCTCGCAGATAAGGAATATGAAGAATCCATCGACGAGATGAAGCATGCAGACCAGATAATAGAGCGCATCTTATTTCTCGAAGGCCTGCCAAATCTGCAAGATTTAGGTAAGCTTCAAATCGGTGAGGATGTTCAGGAGATCCTTAAAGCGGACCTTGGCGTTGAGCACACAGCTCATAATGATCTAAAGGACGCGATCGAATACTGCGAAAAGGTTCGCGACTATGTTTCACGCGACCTGTTTGAAAGCATCATGGAATCTGAAGAGGAACATATCGATTTCCTAGAAACTCAGATTGGTCTAATCGACAAGATGGGACTTCAAAACTATATTCAACTGCAAACACCGCCTGCAGAAGACTAATAACTGACAGATATGATTGTGCGGGCTTTATTCCGCCGCGAGAACACGCCTGTTTGGCAATTCGTTTGCCACAAGATCGTCCGCACAATCTTTACAAGCACCACAACAGAAGCCATTTCCTAAAGACAGATACGCCTCTTCCGCTGTGTTAACACCGCCCTCACGGACCGTGTTGCGGATTTCTTTATCTGTATACCCATTACAAATGCATACGTACATAAGAGTGGCTCGTTTCCAACTTAAGACTGCGAACTATTCTTAATATAAATAGCAGCCGTTATGGCCGCAGTCAAGACGCACTCGCATATACCCTAATAAGGTGTATTTATTACTCATAAGGTGTTTTTTGTAACTTACCTAACGCAAGTCTCGCTGGTAATACCCTCCCCAAAACACCAGCCAATTCGCCCTCTTTCATTGCTTCCCTCATGAAACACAGCCACTTCCATCCGGTCTCGCTAGTATAACCAACTGAAAACAATAGACTAATACACTCACCTGACAGCGCCATTGCAAATACTCAGAAAATCGATCAAATGGGCTCAAATTTAAAGAGAGCCGATTCGTTGAATGTCTGAGCAAAGTGACTGTGTCACTGAAAATTCAATTTAAGGCATTAAAGGGTGAAGCACACTGTCAAGATTTGGGGTCATATGGCAGTATCAATCAGGAAATTGAACGAGAAATACATGCCCTTCAACAAACACCCCTTCAAGCCAAAGCGCATAGCACTATTCTCAGGTAACTATAATTACGTTATGGATGGCCCCGTCCGGGCACTCAACAAACTTGTCGCCTTTCTGGAGAATGAAGGCATTGAGGTCCTCGTATTCGCCCCAACGGCCAAGAAAGCTGCTTTTGAACACAGCGGCACTCTTATTTCTGTACCATCCGTCGCATTACCCGGACGTGGGGAATACAGGATAGCTTGTGGCCTTCCCGCAAAACATAAAGGCCAGCTTGAGGCGTTCAAACCAGACCTAATCCACCTGTCATCACCAGATTTTTTAGGATGGTCTGCGGTTCGCTGGGCAAAAAAACATAATATCCCAGCCGTCGCGTCCTTTCACACGCGCTTTGACACGTATCCTCGCTACTATCATATGGCTTGGCTCGAAAAATACGTAACGAACTGCATGCGCCGCTTCTATCACAACTGTGAGCAAATATACGCTCCGTCCGAATGTATGATGGAAATACTGCGCGATCAGAATATGGCAAAAGATATACGCATCTGGAGCCGCGGTGTTGACACCACAATGTTTAACCCCAACAAACGGGACATGGCGTGGCGCAAATCTTTAGGCATTGAAGACAGCGAAGTTGCCCTTGCATTTGTTGGCCGCCTTGTCCTTGAAAAAGGCTTAGATGTTTTCGCAAGCACGCTGGACCGCCTGACGAAACTAGGCATCAAACATAAAGCCATAATTGTTGGTGAAGGCCCAGAACGCGAACGCTTTTCAAAACGGCTGCCAGATGCAGTATTTACGGGCTACTTAGAAGGCGAAGAGCTAGCACGAGCCTATGCATCATCAGATATATTCTTCAATGCCAGTATTACTGAAACTTTTGGCAATGTAACACTTGAAGCTATGGCAAGCGGCATACCAAGCGTCTGCGCAAATGCTACAGGCAGTCGTTCACTGGTAGATTGCGGTCAGACAGGCTACCTTGTGGGTCCTGGAAACATAAATGAGTTCACGGATCAAATTGCGCGACTGATACAAAACAAGGCTCTACGCCAAGAACTCGCAGCAGCAGCTCTCAAAAAAGGTGAAAAATTCAGCTGGCAGGCTATCCTTAACCAACTCTTGAACCAATATAGTGAAGTTCTGGAAACAGCCAACAACTCTGTAAACACCATGACCCAATCAGTTACTGACACATCAGAGCAACCCGCACTAAGATAAAGTTACCCAAGACACGAGAGAGAATAGAGTGCCAACAACTTCAAAGTTCAAAAAGTTAACACAGTCAAAAACTGTGCATGCCTTTTTGCGCTTACTCCAAGCCGCCGCAGTCATAGGTGTTTTATATTTGATGGCGGAAAAATTGGCCGCTATCGGATGGCAAGATGTCTCACAATCAATGCCAACCACACCATGGTTTTACGTATTTTTCCTTGGAATGTACTTCGCACAACCAGTTTCGGAATGGCTCGTATATCAACGTTTATGGGGAACTGCCGTAAAGAAGCGCTTAGATATTTTTGTTCGTATGCGCATCTATAATTTTGCTCTGGTTAGCTATGTGGGAGAAGCCTTCCTCGCTTTATGGGCCCACAAAAACCTATCGAAAGGTGGCAAACAGGTCATGTCATCCGTGAAAGATAGTAGCATTCTTTCTGGTCTCGCCTCCAATAGCTTTACCCTCATACTGCTCGCTCTCTTTTTCATGACTGGCCAACTAGAGGCGATAACCAACGCTGACCCTAACTACGGTAAGTATCTAGGCTTTGCTGTGATATTGGGCTTGATCCTGATCCCATTGGTTTTGAAGTTTCATAGTCGGATACTCGGCATAACTTCAGGTGTTGCTCGAAAAGTTTTCGCCATTCACCTCTCGAGACTCATCGCGGTACTTTTGTTTCAAACAGCACAGTGGGCAGTTGTTTTCCCTGAAGTGGCTATTACCACATGGTTGCTTATATTGACCGCGCAGATGATATTAACACGCATTCCTTTCCTCCCTAATACGGACCTCCTGTTTGCGGGGCTCGGCATGACATTGATGGGATACGTTGATGGGCCTGAAGCTGCTGTGGCTGGCATGTTTTTGGCGTCAGGTGCTTTGTCGCAAGTTCTGAACTTGGGCTGCTTTATCATCACAAGCTTCAAGCGAAACACACCGATAACACAGGACACCGACACCAAGCTTGCTACCGAAAAACCCACCCCCTAACGCTACTTCAATTTTTCACTCATTTAATGATTTCTCAACACTCTCTGGATTACCGTGCCGTCTCGAGAATCGGTATTGACCGCAAAAGGTGCCCCAAATACCTCCGGCAATGCAGCGGCATTTGGGCTGTATAAGGCACCTTAGTCATTCAGCGACCATTCTCTGATGTTATGAGTATTATAAGGAGTAGCTGTTGACTATTTGGGCAAATCCCACCCATTCGATTGGTGCCAAATTTGGTGATTATTCCCTCTTGCTTGGGGATGACATTGTTGGCCGTAATAAAGTAACGGATTATTTCTATCGATTTTGGTGCAATCTTAGTAGGGATGGGTATAAACCAACTCGCGCAGATGTTCGGCCTGCCAGCATGAAACAGTATCTTGATCGATTGGTTTTAATGGATGTCCAACCGATCGACCAAGCATTTGGCTTAACTGTTAAACTTATCGGGTCTCATGTGGCAGCCTTTTACGGTGAGATTGCCGGAAAAGATATTCGTGAAATGGACAATGAAGATGCCATCAAACGTATCTATAACTCTTCTGCAAAAGTCATAGAGACAGGACAGCCTGCTCTTTCAGTTACGGCCGGCATATCAAAAAGCAAAGAGCATCTTGAAGGTTTTGCGCTTTATATGCCGCTCTTCTGTGAGGAGGGCCGTGTCCATAAAATTATGGTAAGTGTGGATATTAAATCACTCATTAAATAGCGCTACAGTTTGGGCGCTATTCAGCCGTAACCGTTTTATTACGCCCAGAGTTTTTAGCCTCATACAGCGCTGCGTCTGCCCGACCAAGAAAATCAGAAGCCACATCACCAGCCTTAAACTGGGCAATGCCAAGTGACAATGTCACTGTGCCAAAATCCTGATCTTTTTTCTTATTGCGAATACGCCGTGAAGCAATTGTTGTACGAATGCTTTCAACGAGTTTGAAAGCATCATCAATTTCTGTATTTGGTAAAACGAGCGCAAATTCTTCACCGCCGTAACGAGCAGCCAAGTCGCTACCCTTCACATTCTCATGCAAGGACCGCGCAACCAAACGCAGAACCTGGTCACCTACTTGGTGCCCATAGCTGTCATTAAATTTCTTAAAGAAATCAATGTCACCAACAGCCAAGCACAAGCTTGTGCCATTGTTTTCAGCTTTCGCCATCTCCCGCGTCAACTTACCGTCAAACTTTTTACGGTTAGCAATGCCCGTGAGCGCATCAGTGTAGGATTCCTTCTCGGCCTTCACCAAATTATGCTGCAAAAACTCAATTTCTTCTGACGATTGCTCAAGCTTCTTTTGAAGTTCCTCATTAGCCTTTTGGAAACGCTTGGTTTCCATAATCATGGACTGAATGAAAACTTCAATGCCGCCAACAGAACCATTGTTGGAGAAAGTGTTCAAATTATCCTTGATGGTAGAACTAACACCCTCAATCTCACCTGAAGCGCC
>JBFOLV010000497.1:0-12897 GCA_040830325.1 Kordiimonas sp.
CTTTTTACTTGTGTTTTTAGCAGTCAATGCCGCCTTCATAAGAATAAGGGGAGATACAAATACTGGAATTCATTCCCTATAGGGATACCCGGCATTGCTCAATTATGCAATAGACTTTAAATTATTGAAAAATATAGAATATTTTAAATTAACCTATTTTTAGTTAATCAATATTCTCACCAATTATTCCAAAAACAGAACAATTTCATCAGGATGGGTGAAACCAAGTTGCTTACGCACTTGCTCTTCAAGCATGTCAGGATCAAGCTCAGCACCGCTAAGTTTATCGGCACGCTTCTCTAGCGCAACACGAAGTGCATGAGTTTCTTGAGCCTCAGCAAGTAAGGCCGCATGTTGCTGCTCAAGTGCCTTCAATGCACTTAAGCTGCTATCGCCCTGAAAGGCGTGCACAGCAAAATAAGCCACAAGGAAAAACCATACTCCGGTTAACCAGGCTTGCGCTAAATTGCGTGATATGCGACCGACTCGTTTCATGAATCGAATCATGTCATGACCGAATCGGATAATCAAGCTAAAATATTGAAAAAAAGCAAAAAAATAGCGCTGAGGCTGGAGTCGCCTCAACACATATTTTGGAGTCGAACTCTGCAGCTATTTCAAAACAGACTTACCAGCATAAACCGCTGTAGCACCAAGCTCTTCCTCAATACGGATAAGCTGATTGTATTTCGCGAGCCGGTCCGAACGCGCAAGAGAGCCCGTTTTAATCTGACCACAATTAAGTGCAACAGCAAGGTCGGCGATTGTAGCATCCTCAGTTTCACCAGAACGGTGTGACATGACAGATGTATACCGTGCACGATGCGCCATATCCACAGCCTTCATTGTCTCACTTAGAGTACCAATCTGGTTCACTTTAACGAGGATTGAGTTAGCAACACCCTTTTCTATACCGTCAGCAAGGCGCTCAGGGTTCGTAACGAATAAATCGTCACCAACAAGCTGACACTTATCACCGATTGCCTCAGTTAGCATTTTCCAACCTTCCCAATCATCTTCGTCCATACCGTCTTCGATGGAAACAATCGGGTAGCGCGCCACAAGATCAGCCCAGTAATCAACCATTTCAGCACTTGTGAGTGACTTGCCCTCACCTTTCAGATGATATTTACCGTCTGAGTAAAACTCAGTGGCAGCAGCATCCATCGCCAAGTAAACGTCTTCACCAGCCTTGTAGCCCGCACTTTCAATAGCGGCCATCACAAATTTGATTGCTTCTTCAGTACCATCAATATTCGGCGCAAAGCCACCTTCATCGCCAACAGCAGTATTATGGCCTGCGGCGTGAAGTTTATCTTTAAGTTCATGGAAAATTTCAGCGCCGATACGAATAGCGTCACGGCAGCTATCAGCATTCACAGGCATAATCATGAATTCTTGCACGTCAATCGGATTATCAGCGTGCTCACCACCATTGATAATATTCATCATTGGTACCGGCAGCACATGCGCGTTTGGTCCACCCACATAACGGTAAAGAGGGATACCGAGGCTATCAGCCGTTGCTTTAGCAAGTGCTAGTGAAATACCAAGAATGGCATTAGCACCCAAGCGGCCTTTATTGTCTGTACCGTCTAGGTCCCGCATCACTTGATCAATTGCTAGCTGGTCTTCACTGTCAAGACCCACAAGAGCGTCATAAAGCTCTCCGTTTACAGCTTCCACTGCATTCAAAACACCTTTACCCCGATAACGACCGCCACCGTCACGCAGTTCAACAGCCTCATGAGCACCAGTAGACGCTCCAGAAGGCACGGCCGCACGGCCAAAACCGCCATCTTCTAAAACGATGTCAACTTCAACAGTTGGATTACCGCGACTATCTAAAATTTCGCGAGCGTGAATATCAATGATTGCAGTCATGGGGAATGTCCTTAAGGCTCAAATGAGAAAAGGTTAAATATATCGGCGGTTGTTTAGCCAAAATATTACCAATTCGCAACGGTTTCCCTAGAAACAATCACATTTCAGACGTTTATTTAATGAAACTGACGCATTTATAGCTGCCAGTAATCTTCCAAAATATACATTAATGAACGCAGCCGCTTTAGTTGAGACGGCGGAATATCATCATTGATGTTTTTCTCTGCGAGCAAAATTCTTGCCTTAAGTTCAGCTAAATCAGTTCGCTTATCATCATCCTGCGGCTGATGTGATACCCTAATCTCGGCTTCACCAATAAGTGCATCAAGCCTAGGTACCGTCCAGAGATTAAAAGCTGCCTCGGAAGCCTTTCTAAAATCCGACAAAGCATCACGAAGTGGACGCCACTCCATGCCCTCGCCCGTCGTTTTAAGCTCATTGAGGCGCAAATAAAGCTGAACCCGGTCTTTGTCACCACCTTCGGCTACAGCCAAGCTACGCGCATAGCCAAAATATTGCTCTGCCACCTGATAATTTTTAGCGACAGCCGCTGCATAGCCAGCTTCCATGTAGAGATTAATGCGATTTGCCTTGGAGGCCTGTCGAGGTATTTGTTTCAGCGCATCTTTCCAAGCGGGAACTATTTTCTTTCTACTCTTTGCTGCAGTAACTGAACGAGCTCGAATGAAAGCTAGGTCTTTTGCAAAAGGATGTTTTGTACCAAGAGTTTTAGCAAATTCCTGCCAAGTCTTCTCAATTGTGTCTTCTGCTTTCGCCAGTTGAGTTGGCTCAACCTGCCCCTGCCGGTAACTGGTTAAAACAAAAGAAGCTTTCTGTAAGGCCGCTGCTGACTTTTTTAGGTCCGACCGCACATCAGAAAGAGCCGGTACAGTGGCAATAACTGTCACACCAACCATAGCGCCAATCATTAGGCTTTTCAAAGATGTTCTGCGCATACACATACCCTCCAGACAGCAGGCAAATCTTACCTTACTTTCACGTATCAGACTGTAGAATGCAAAAAAGGGGCCGAAAAGCCCCTTTATCGTTAGACATATTCGGAAACTGTTAAACCAAACGGCTTTTCTTAACCGCAGCTTCCACAAAACTTGCGAAAAGTGGATGCGGTTCAAACGGTTTAGATTTCAGTTCTGGGTGATATTGCACACCAATAAACCAAGGGTGATCTGGAATTTCCATAATCTCAGGCAATTTACCGTCAGGTGACATACCTGAGAAAGAAACACCAGATTGCTCAAGCTTCTCTACATAGCCAACATTGACCTCGTAGCGGTGACGATGACGTTCAGAAATCTCTGTGGTGCCATAGATTTCTGCAACCCTAGAACCTTCCTTGAGCTTCGCATCATAGGCACCGAGGCGCATTGTGCCGCCTAGGTCAGTCTCTGATGTACGTTTCTCGACACTGCCATCTTCCCTCACCCATTCAGTGATGAGGCCAACGACAGGATTATTATGAGCTTCAAACTCCGTAGAGCCAGCATCATTAAAACCCGCGAGGTTTCTCGCAGATTCTACCGTCGCCATTTGCATACCCAAGCAAATACCAAAATAAGGTACACCGTGTTCACGCGCAAACTTGGCAGCCGCAATTTTACCTTCGGTACCGCGTTTACCAAAACCACCAGGCACTAGAATAGCGTGTACATCTTCAAGGCGAGACACAGCATCTTCTTGCTCAAACACCTCTGACTCAATCCATTCAACGTGAACTTTCACACGGTTAGCAATACCACCGTGCGTAATTGCTTCGCTGAGCGATTTATAGGCGTCTTGCAAACCAGTATATTTACCAACTACTGCAATTTTGACTTCACCTTCTGGATTTTGGATGCGGTCCATAATGTCTTCCCAGCGAGAAAGATCAGGCAAGCCAGAGTGGGCAAGGTCAAAAGCTTTTAATACTTCAACATCGAGGCCTTGCTTATGGTACGAGATTGGAACCTCATAAATTGAGCTTACATCAAGAGCTGGAATAACCGCTGTTTCTGCCACATTGCAGTAAAGAGACATCTTCTTACGGTCACTATCAGGGATTGGATGTTCCGAGCGACATACAAGAATATCAGGCTGAATACCGATAGAACGTAAATCACGTACACTGTGCTGTGTTGGCTTTGTTTTAAGCTCACCTGCAGCAGCAAGATATGGCACCAATGTTAAGTGCACAAAAATAGAACGGCCACGACCAAGATCAATTGAAAGCTGACGAATTGCTTCCATAAAAGGAGCCGCCTCAATGTCACCAGCGGTCCCGCCAATTTCACAAAGCATGAAATCAACGCCTTCTTGCTCGGCAAGCGCAAAATCCTTAATTGCATCTGTTACATGCGGAATAACTTGCACGGTACCGCCAAGATAATCACCCCGACGTTCTTTTTGAATGATCTGCTGGTATATGCGGCCTGAAGTAACGTTATCACTTTGGCGCGATGAAACACCAGTGAAACGCTCATAGTGGCCTAGGTCAAGGTCTGTCTCTGCGCCATCATCCGTTACAAAAACCTCACCGTGCTGCATTGGGCTCATAGTACCCGGATCAACATTCAAATATGGATCAAGCTTTCTAAGGCGCACACTGTAACCGCGCGCTTGCAAAAGTGCCCCAAGGGAAGCTGACAATAGCCCCTTACCCAAACTACTAACCACACCACCAGTAATAAAAATATAGCGCGTCATAAGGCCTCTCTAAACCACACATACCTACCTACTGCACACATGTGCGCAGGCTGTTATCTACTCAATACAAAAGAGAAGCGGGGGCTCTTGGCCCCCGCTTTAAAGTCTCTTAACCGTTACCCTCAGGAAGTGAGGGTAAGTCAGGGAGCTGATCCTTGCTCTCTTCAGTCGGCGCCGCCGCCGGCTGTTCAAGAACAGAGTCAAACTCTCCTTTGGTTTGGCCAGCGAGCCAACCAAGAGCCAAAGAGTTAGCCAGGAATACAATCGCTAGCCATTTAGTTGTCTTTGTAAGAAGGTCACCAGCACCGCGTGCTGTCATCATGCCACCGGCACTGCCGCCAATACCAAGCGCACCACCTTCGGAGCGTTGCAGCAAGATGGTAACAACAAGCGCAAGCGCTACAATCAAATGGATACTAAGCAAAACCGTTTGCATGAACCTGTCCTATAAAACGAAAACTTAAGTTGTGCACACTATACAAGATTGCCGCACAATTCAAAGCGGGGTTTCTAACGTAACAGAACCCCTCTTGCCAAGCATTATTTATAATGTGCACAACTTATTTCTGTTAACTGCGGTATGCGTCGATAATACCATCAAAGTCATGTGCTTTTAAACTAGCACCACCAACAAGGGCCCCATTGACATTATCAGCCCCCATTAACTCGGCGGCATTTGCTGGTTTTACAGAGCCGCCATATAGGATTTTGAACTCATTGCCAGCCGCACCGAATCGCTCCACCAATGAACCACGGATAGCTGTATGAATGTCTGCAACATCCGCAACGGTAGGTGTACGCCCCGTACCAATGGCCCAAACTGGCTCATAAGCTACAATAGTGTTTTGCGGTGTCGCTGCCTCAGGTATGCTTTCAGCGACTTGACCTAAAACGACTTTCTCCGCGTCGCCAGCATCACGCTCTGCTTCGGTTTCACCGACACAGACGATTGCCTTCAGCTCTGCCCTGTGCGCTGCCTCAGCTTTAGTTTTAACAAGTTCACTATTTTCACCGTGGTCAGCGCGGCGCTCTGAGTGACCTACGATTACATATGAGGCGCCTGCGTCCTTAAGTATCTCCGCTGAAATATCACCGGTGTGCGCACCGCTCACGTTAAAGTGACAGTCCTGCGCTCCAACAGCAATGCCACCCTTAGCCGCTGCTGCCATGGAGGCAACAAGTGTAAATGGTGGGCAGATTAAAACATCACAGTTTGCGTCTGATTTTTCAGTAATAAGCGTTTCTAATGCTTCAAATTCGGCCATGCTTATCGCTAAGCCATTCATTTTCCAATTTCCAGCAACGAGTGCAGTTGGTTTATTCATTGGTTAAAGTCCTATGGTTTTTATATGATTTTTTATCATAATTTTTATTGCCTGCTGCTTAGCAAAATTCCGCCACAGACACCAGTATTGAGATTCTGACATTTCAGCGGTTGCGGAGCTACAGAAGCATGCTTATGATGCGCGGCCAATATTGGCGGGTTACGGCACTTCGTAACCTGACGACTGAACCATAAAGTTTTTGATTATCGACAGGAGCTGGGCGCATGCTGCTCAAACTTCGCGGGGGACTTGATTCCTTTCTAGTAACAATACTGCTGGGCCTTCTTATCGGAGCCTTCGCTATTTGGGGAATTGGTCCAAACATGCTTGCCGGGTCCAATCAGACCATTGCAACGGTTGGAGATACAGAGATTCCAACCAATCGCTATTTTAACCAAGTACAAAACCGCGCTCAGCAAATGCAGATTCAGTTCGGCGGGCAAATTTCGTCACCAGATATCATTCGCATGATGCGCCTAGATGAGCAGATTCTGCAGCAACTGATTGTTGATGCGAGTATTGCTGAACATATGTCGCAGCTTGGTATGCGTGCAGGCGATGGCCTCGTTCGCAAAGAGATGGAAACAATCGACGGCTTCCTGTTACCTGACGGTACTCTCAGCAGAGAGATGATCCAGCAGGCGCTACAATCAGCGGGTATTAACGAACAAGACTTTCTTGATGATGTGAGAAATGGTGTTTCTCGTCGCCACTTGCTAGAAAGCCTTCTTCCTGAAAATGCGTTACCACGTTATTTTGCTGAAAAACTATATGTTTGGGAGGCTGAGCGCCGCCGGGCAACAATGCTTAATATTGCAGCAAGCGATATCACTGGTATCGCAGCGCCGACTGAGGAAGAAGTAGCAACTTATTACGATAATAATCAGGCTGCCTATATGGCCCCTGAACGTCGTTCATATAGCTACATCATGCTGACGCCGGAGCAGTTCGCAGATAAAGTTGAAGTTAATGAAGAAGACATTCAAGCGTCTTATGAAGCTCGCTCAGGGCAGTATATCCAGCCAGAGCGCCGTACACTACAACAAGTGAACTTTAGCGATCTGGCAGCGGCAGAAGCATTCATTGCAGCAGCCTCAGGCGACAATAATTTTGTCGAGGCAGCTACCGCAGTAACTGATTTTACGGCTGAAGAAATTGAACTTGGTGAGTTCTCAAAGGACGACATCGCAAGCACATACGATGAAGCAACAGCTGACGCTATTTTCGCTTTAGCTGACGGCGGTGTAACTGCCCCCCTCGCCGCTTTCTCTGGCTATAATGTGTTTAAAGTTGCCTCCATCACGGAAGGCAAGACCACAACATTAGAAGAAGCTCGCGACGAAATTGTTGCCGCATTCAAAGAAGATGAAACCATTGAACTCATGTATGACTTCTTGCCTGATTTGGAAGAGGCCATTGCTGACGACCCTACAATTTCAACTATTGCAGAAAAGCTATCGCTTCCGCTTGCAACAGTAAGTGCAGTTGATAACCGCGGTGTTACTGAAACAGGCACACCCGCTGTAACAAGCGAAGTTGAAAACACAGTTCTGGTTCAAGCCTTCCGCGATACAGAAGGTCAAGAAGTTGAACTCCGTGATCTAGACCCAACTGATTCAGCAAAAGGTGTCTACCTTGTTTATGTGGATACCATCACTGAACCAGCTCTACGCCCTCTCGAAGAGGTTCGTACAGAAGTGGTTGATGCTTGGACGGCACGCGCTAAACAAGAAAAAGCTGCTGAGCTTGCTGAAACGGCTAAAGAGCGTCTACTTGCAGGTGAAGAAGCCGAGGTACTTGCGGAAGAACTAGGTGGCACATCCTTTACAGCAAAGAATGTTGTCCGCACAGGCGCGGAAGACGCAACTCTATCTAGCAATATCCGTCGTCTCATTTTCGAAACGCCAAAGGGCACGATCGACTTTGAGCGCGCTGCTGACGGCAATGGCTATGTTGTTGTGCGTGTTGACGAAGTAACGCCTGGTGATGCTACAGCAAACTCTGCTGCTGTTGATGCACGTCTCGCTGAACTTAATACTCAAATGACAGATGAAATATACGCCCAGTATCAAGCACATCTTCTCAGCAGCTACCCGCCTGTCGTAAACCGTGCCCTCCAACAGCAATTGTTTGCTGACCCTGCTGCACAGTAGAAAAGGCAACGCTTGAATATGGATGATTTTATCAAGCGCTATGAAGCTGGCGAGCCACAAGTGTTATCAGAAACGCTTGTGGCAGACCTCGATACTCCGGTTTCTGCTTACCTGAAGCTTGCTCACCAGGAGACATACAGTTGCCTCCTTGAGTCTGTGCAAGATGGTGAAATTCGCGGCCGTTATTCCATCATTGGCCTACGCCCTGATATTGTGTGGAAAAATGACGGTGATAAAACATCCATATGCAGAGCTGTAGAAAATGGCAAACCTGTCACATACGAGCCTGTATCTGGCAACCCGTTAGACAGTCTACGTGATCTGGTTGAAGAGAGTCTAATTGACCTGCCGCACCCTCTTCCCCCCATGGCCGCCGGCCTTGTTGGGTATATGGGGTATGACATTGTTCGGCAAATGGAGACACTTCCAAAGGCGAAACCAGACCCACTAGGTTTATCTACGTCAATTTTCATCCGGCCATCCGTGATGGCAATTTTTGACAGCGTAACAAACTTGGTGACGTTAGTAACACCTGTGCGCCCCACAGCAGGGGTAACTGCAGTAAATGCTCATATCGCCGCGGAAAAGCTCCTGCAGGAAATGCTAGAAAAGCTGGACGCTCCATTACCATCAATCGCTTCAGCAGCAGTTCCTTCTGAATTTGATGAAGGCGTTTCAAATACAAGCCGCGAACGCTATCATGAGATGGTAAAAACAGCGCAAGAGTATATTCTTGCGGGGGACATTTTTCAGGTAGTGCTCAGCCAACGCTTCACTCTACCGTTCGATCTACCACCATTTTCATTGTACCGATCACTCCGACGTACAAACCCTTCACCTTATATGTACCATCTCGCATTTGATGATTTTGCCATCGTCGGCTCAAGCCCAGAGATACTTGTTAAACTCAGAGACGGCGAAGTAACGATCCGCCCAATTGCCGGAACACGTAAGCGTGGCGCTGATCCTGCTGAGGATATTGCACTAGCGGAAGATCTTCTCGCAGACCAAAAAGAACTTTCAGAACATTTGATGCTCTTGGATCTTGGCCGCAACGACGTCGGGCGCGTTGCAACGCCCGGAACAGTAGAAGTAACGGCACGTAACACAATTGAGCTATATTCCCACGTGATGCATATCGTATCAAATGTCGTTGGAAAAATTGACAGTAAATATGATGCAATTGACGCGCTAGCTGCTGGTTTTCCTGCGGGGACTGTGTCTGGTGCGCCCAAAGTGCGTGCAATGGAAATCATAGACGAGCTTGAAACTGATGCTCGTGGCCCATACGCCGGTAGCGTTGGATACTTTAGCGCCAATGGCAGCATGGACACCGCGATTGTACTGCGCACGGCAATTGTGAAAGATGGTCAGATGCATGTACAAGCTGGTGCTGGTGTAGTTGCAGATAGTGACCCTGAATCTGAATATCAGGAATGCAAAAACAAGGCACGAGCCTTGGTGGTGGCAGCCAAAGAAGCTTTAAGGTTTGCAAGGTCAAACCGTGGGTAACCAATATTATTTAGTAAACTAATGAGTGAAGGGGGCAACAATGCAAAATCTAGGATTTCTAATTGTTACCTCCATTAAAGCAGTCATTGCCGCGTTTGTACTAACACACCACACACTGGCTGCAGGACAAGACGATGATTGCCTTACATTTGGTAGCCCCTTCATAAGCATAAAAGGCCTAACGAACGGTAGTGCTAATTTCAAAATAGCAATGAAAGAGGCTAACATCTGCGCCACTTTCATTAAATTCCCAATGGGTAGATATGCCACCGCCTTAATTGAGGGCCGCATAGATGGCATTGTTTTCCGTGTGCCGGCCTTCAAGAAAATATTGGGTGACGCAGGCCATATGGTCCCAGAACCTGTAATTTCGGGTACAGCACTTCTTGTCAGTTTTGATCCAACGATGACGTCGTTGTCAGCTTTAAGCGATCAGCCGATTGGAATCCGTGGAGGTACTGTTTGGACAAAAAAAATTGTCGGCAACCGTGCAAACGTTATTGAAAGCAGCTCCTACGACAAACTAGTTGAATTATTAACGAAAGAGCGCGTGAAGGCACTATTGGTCAACAGCGCTACAGCTGCTCGTTTTGAAAACGAACTAAATGGCGCAACACAAACCGTTATCGGTGATCTATCAGTTTATACTTGGCTAAGAAGTAGTCTTAAGCACCGCTCTGACGAAATTGCTGAAGCCATTAGAGCATATAAAGCCAAAGGCAAAACTTTCTTAGACCCTGTAACCCCTGAAATATCCTAAATCCGCACCATTGTCAGAAGGCGTTAAAGGCGCCTTAATACCTCGCTGGTATTATCAATTCAAAATTGAATAACAACCTTTGGCAAAGTTAAATACTGGAGTGCCCTTTGGTATGGAGACGCCTACGTCAAACGTAGCTATCGGTGAGTACGTAGTTGTCAAACTCCCAAAAGCCAACTTCTACACAAAGTTCATTCTCACAACTGGGATACTGCTACTGAGCGCCCTCCTCACCTCCTTGACAATAACCTCAAGCCTATCCGCAAGCTCCCCAAAATGCTCAAAAACGTTGTCCATAGGATTCCCGAATATTGAAACCGCCAGTATTAAGGATAATTTATTCGATCCTGTTCTTGTTGATATTGCCATCTTCAAGAAATCCATGGAGTTTACAGGTTGCCCATATACGCTCGAAAACTTTCCATGGAAAAGAACCATTAATGCTGTAAAGCACGGTGAAATAGACGGCGCTTTTGATGTTTCTCTTACAACTGAAAGAGAAGAATTTGGAAGATATTCCCTCCCCTACAGGGAAGAGAAAATGGGAATCGTTATGCGGCTAGCTGACATTCCTAATTTTGAGGTAAACTCCTTCAGTGATATTGTATCATCACGTCTAACTATAGGAACAAACATAGGCTATTGGTACGGCGAACAATTCGATAAGGCCTACAACAATAACCCAGCCTTCAGGAAGCGTGTGCTCCGCACAAGCCTAGATATGACAATGGGTGCATGGCTCACAAAAGATAGAGTAGACATGTTCTTCATTGAACAAGGAGCCGCAAAACACATTATAGCTGCATATGACTATGACGACGCAATTGGACTACATCCTTTTGTATTAAACTCGGCACCACTACATATCTTCCTAAGTAAAAAGACCACTACACAGGGGGATATTGAGGTAATAAACACAGGTTTACGCAAGCTATTTTCAAGTGACCTATATAAGAGGCTACTGGCAGTATTTTCAAAGCACCGCCTCACCAAAGCCGACAGAGAACTTTTGAATGAAATTCTAGAGTTAAATTAATCGGCTGTAGAGGAAGTTGCTGCACACCCTAGCGCATATCACTTCACCGCCGACTGTGCAGTTTGCATCCGAGCATTTTCTCTCGCAGCCATAATTTGACTAAGCGGTACTAAGGTAAGATTCTTCTGCCTCAAACCAGCCATCCAGAACTCTAACGCTTTTAATGTTTCCTCATAAGGATGTCCGATTGCAATCGCGTACCCTCGCTGACGAGCAATAGCTTCAGTTTCAGCAAGTTGCACCATGATGGCTTGTATGTTTCGTTCATTATCTAGAAACACGTCTCTAGACACATGAGGAACGCCTGTGGCTTGTGCGGCCCGTGCGGCAACGCTTCTTGGTGAAGTCAGGCTATCCAAAAAGAGATAGCCCTGGCGCCGCAAGTGCACCATCACGCGCACCATCAAGCCTGGCTGCTCAGTTAGCAAACTGCCCATATGGTTATTTACGCCAACAAACCCATCAAAGCGGCTTAGATTCCAAACAATCCGGCGTTCAAATTCTTCGAGGCTAAGTGTCGACAATAGAGCGTTTGGCCCAG
This sequence comes from Kordiimonas sp., assembly GCA_040830325.1. Lineage (GTDB taxonomy): Bacteria > Pseudomonadota > Alphaproteobacteria > Sphingomonadales > Kordiimonadaceae > Kordiimonas. The sequence goes on from JBFOLV010000497.1 coordinate 11,912, forward strand.
GGTCTGCTGAAGTTTTTGGTTCCATCGGCAAATGAACCATAAGCTCATGGCCAGCTGACTTTAGCGCCTTTGCCTGTTCCGGCAAAAGCTCGGCATAGGGCAATAGAGATAAAGTCAACGGCCCCATCATCTCCGTCATTGCCATGCTGGTGTCATATGACAAGCCAACGTCATCAATTACAATGGCAATTCGAGGGTTATCATTAGAGTTTACCCAGTTTGCCGCATTTTGCTGCCAAACCGGCTTATCATTTGGAAGTGGTAGAACACGTTCAATATCTTTGATTGCAACAGACACCTGCCCTTCTACACTAGCAAGGACCGCTTCGATTTCCTCATCAGCAACATGCAGAGGGTGCTCAGTATCAACTGGTTTTATGTCGGCCCTCAATAGATGGATCATTGCGACGAGAACAAGTAAAACAACACCGCCATACAAATAAAGCCCAAGCTTCTTGTAGTTCACCTCTTTTAGGCGTTTGGTTGCATTTGAAACCGCTTCATTGCGCTTATCGGCCATATTTTTCTACTAAACTCGCTTAATACACATTCTTTTGTTGGATTGAAGTCAGTCCGGCATTGACAATTTGCCGGAAAAAAGCATTGTCCAAACTTACCCATGAATCAGTAGGCGTATGCAATGTATATCCTCATCGATAATTACGACAGTTTTACTTACAATTTGTACCATTATCTCGTTGAATTAGGCGCAAATGTGGAAGTCTGGCGTAATGACCAAATTACCGTAGAGGAAATTCTTAAAAAAGCACCTCTTGGCATTGTGCTAAGCCCCGGCCCGTGTACGCCTGATGATGCTGGCATTTGTATGGATGTTATCAATGCAGTTAAGGGCAAGATACCTTTACTTGGCGTATGTTTAGGGCACCAGTCACTAGGACAAGTCTTCGGTGGCAATGTTATACGCGCGCCCTATGTGATGCACGGTAAAACTAGCCCCATGAACCACGATGGAACGGGAGTTTTCA
>JBFOLV010000498.1:0-4981 GCA_040830325.1 Kordiimonas sp.
AGCTGTTGAACTTGCTCAGCTTCTGGTGGAAGATGTTGCTGTTTCGGTCCGTGAGGCTCTTTCCAAAGAACTAAAAAATTGCAGTTTTTTGCCCCAGTCTTTAATTAAAACACTTTCAACAGATATTGACCAGATTTCCGTTCCTTTTCTTGTTGCCTCTCAAGCAGTAGATGATGAATTTCTGGAGGAAATAGTTAGAAGTTGCGGCGATAGTGCTCAGGAAGCAGTCGCAACGAGGAACGGTCTTTCTGAGGCTGTAAGTTTTGCAATCAGTGATGTTGCTTGTCAGAGTGCTGTGGAGAAATTGGTCGACAATGATACCGCTGATTTGTCTTTGCGCAGCTATGATCGTGTTGTCATGCGTTTTCCTGAGGAACGTAGTTTACTGGAAAAACTAACACAGCGTGCTGATTTACCCGCTGAAGTGGTGGAGAGGCTAATTTTCAAAGTATCTCGCCAGTTTAGCGAATATATGACGTCTAAATTTGAGCTCTCAACGGATTATTCTTCTTATCTAATTTCTCTTGCTAACCGTCAGGTTTTCTCGCGTACACTTGAGATTGCCCCTTTGTCTGACATAGAAAATTATCTTTGGCAATTAAAGTCTGTTGATGGTTTGCACTCTGATTTACTACTGCACTATTTGCAGAATGGGAATGTGCGTTTATTGACAGCTTCCATCGCTGTGTTGTTGGAAAAGCCATATGAGGCAGTGGAAGACCGTATCCAGTCAGGCGATAAAAAAGTTTTAGCCAGGCTGTTAGAAGCCGCTGGGTTTACTAAGCCTGTTGTGGGTGTTCTTCTTATTGCGTACGAACGGTTACTGCGGGGCTAATTCTAGCCCACTAGTTCGCCCAAACATATGGTAAACACTCAGCTGTTCAACAGCCACAACCCTTGTGTCTAAGAATGAAACATGTTTCAATTTGACGCACTTTACGTATGCTCCATCTGTTCTGTTTTGGGGCATGATCTTATAACTCATTGAAAATGTTTATGTATATAACTGGCATGGGCATTGCGATTATTCTCCCATACCTTGATGGTTTTTGCCTGAGATCTACGAGGTAGAAGATAAAGATTAGAGTGAATATGTTCTGAGTAAAAAGCACCAGCTATCTTTGCCTGAGTGGCTGGTGCACCTACTTAGTTGGCGGATGGAAGTTTCCTATCCGCCATTTTTCTTGTCTATTCAAAAAGCCAAATTCTGTTAATCTACAGCAATCGCCCACCTCAAATTGGAAGTGCTTTGTGAATAAAAACCTTTTGTATGATAATCGTTTTCTTAGTGCATTATTGTGGGGTATTGGGCATCTAATTTTGAAAATTGGACGGTGGAAAGTCGTTGGAGAAGTGCCAGCGCATAATAAATATGTTTGTGTAGTAGCTCCGCACACAAGTAACTGGGACTTTCCAATTTTTATAGGTCTTGTCGGTGCCTTACGTATTCGTGGGCGCTATCTAGGGAAGCACACTTTGTTTGAGAGCCCTTTAGGGTGGCTGTTTTACTATCTTGGTGGAATTCCTGTAGATCGGTCTAGTCCAAATGCAGCAGATATTGTTGATCAAGCCGTTGAGGCAATGGAAAAGGATGATAGACCGTTAGTTCTTGGAATTGCACCAGAGGGTACACGTTCTGGTGTTTCTAAATGGAAAACAGGTTTTTACAGAATTGCTGTGGCTGCCAATTTGCCCATTGCCCGTGCATTTTTAGATACTAAAACTCGTCAGATTGGATTTGGGCCTACTTTCTATCCAACAGGTGATATCAAAAAAGATATGGCAGAAATTCAGGCCTTCTTTACGGATAAGCAGGGAATTAAGCCTCGCAATCAAATTGTGGATTAGTCAAAAAGAACGCCGGGATTCATAATGTTTTTAGGGTCCAATGCTCTTTTGATAGACTTCATGGCTTTTAAGCTACTTTGAGGCTTTGTTCTTGCCAACTCGCCTTTTTTCATGCTGCCAATGCCATGCTCCGCGGAGATTGACCCGCCATATTTTATGACAATGTCATGAACAAAGTTGTTCATCTCATCCCAATTTCTGAGAAAATCGTTTTTATCGCTTCCGACTGGTTGCATTATATTGAAGTGGATATTGCCATCTCCCAAATGTCCGAAAGGGGTAGGGCGGCACCCTTTGTATTTTTCTAGGACAACATTTGTTGCTTCTTCAAGAAACGCAGGGACGCTTGAAACAGGCACTGAAATGTCATGTTTAATACTGCCGCCTTCATGTTTCTGAGCTTCTGACATGCTTTCCCGCAATTTCCAAAATTCGTTTGCCTGTTTTTTCGATTGTGCGGAAGCACCGTCTACAATTAGTCCCCTTTCAAGGGTCGAAGATAGCCAACTATCAAGATTTTCTTGTAACTGTTGATCGTCGGTGCTGGTTGCTACTTCCATGAGAACATACCATGGATATTCGCCTGCAAGCGGCGAAACGGTTCCTGTGATATGTTTCAAGACAAACTGAAGTCCGATATGGGGCATAAACTCAAAAACAGAAATACGGTCGCTGGTAACCTGTCGGGCCTCATAGAGTAACTTGAGAGCATTTGAAGGGGAGTTCACGCCAAGCCAAAAGGTGTGCTTTTGCTTTTCGGCAGGAAATAATCTGAAAGTAGCTTTTGTAACGATGCCGAGTGAACCTTCTGCGCCGATAAATAGCTGGTCAAGTGCATAGCCCGTATTATCCTTCCTCAAGGAAGAGGTGCCGTCATATATATCACCGTTAGGAAGAACAGCTTTGACGCCTGAGGTTAGAGCACGTGTCGTGCCATAGCGAATAACGTGTACACCGCCTGCGTTAGTCGAAACCACGCCACCAACAGTACAGCTTCCTTCTGACGAAAGGGAGAGAGGGAAAAGCAGGTTTTGCTCTGCTGCGGCTTCTTGCAAGGCGGTAATGGTGCAGCCAGCATCTGCTGTAATAGAGTAATCCTGAACATCTACCTCTATTGACTTATTTAATCGTTTGGTACTGACAAGAATCTCACTTCTGTCCCCAAGGCCTGGTAAGCTACCTCCAACAAGGCCTGTGTTGCCACCTTGTGGAACGATAGCAATATTATGCTCATTGCAATATGTGACTGCTTTGGAAAGCTCCTCGGTCGATGCTGGCATCAACATTAACTGAGTTTTGCCAAAATATTTACTGCGCCATTCCTCTAAATGGGGGCCTATGACGTCTTGATCACTAGTGGTAGCCTTGGGGCCAAGCATTTCACTTAAAGCATCAATGTGAGATTGAAGGATCATTAACTGTTCCTTGGCGCTGCGGCACGGTTTAATCGGTCATTGATTGCAATGCCTATTCCTTTGTGAGGAATAGGCGCAACAGCGATGGCACTAGGGTTAAGTTTATCGGCCTGACGTAGTACGGAAAACAAATCTCTGGCGGCATTCTTGAGGTTACCTTCAGGGCTTAGAGATATGTCGCCTACAACATCAGCAAAGCCAACTAAAATTTCGCCTTCATGTTTTTTCGTTACATTCAGCCTGACGTTGGCATTTGGTGCATAATGGCTTTTTAGCTGGCCCGGTGCAGTGATCTGGCTACTGTCTCGATCGTAGACAGGTAAATTTATAGTGTCGCTTATCTCGTCGGAGGTAATGGTGCCCGGGCGTAATAGAGTTACCTTGTCGTCTTCTATACCTAGGATAGTGCTTTCAATGCCAACTGATGTATTACCACCGTCTAAAACTAAAGGGAGGCGGCCCTCAAGCGTTTCAAGGACATCTTCTGCTGAGGTAGGGGATAGTTTCCCCGAGGTGTTTGCGCTGGGTGCGGCGATAGGACGATCAAGCGTTTTGATGATTTGATGAGTAGTTTTAGTGGCTGGGCAGCGCACAGCTAGTGTCGCAAGGTTTGCTGAAACTGTTGCCGGGATGTTGGTGTCGGGTTTTTGCGGCAGTACCAATGTCAAAGGCCCCGGCCAGAAGTTTTTCATTAGTAGTGCGGAAATTTTTGAGACAGTTACGTATCGCTCAGCCATCTCTATATCCGCCACATGACAAATAAGCGGGTTATTAGAAGGACGCCCCTTGGCTTCATAGATTTTGGCAACGGCCGTAGCGTTAAGTGCATCTGCGGCGAGGCCGTATACCGTTTCAGTCGGTAAAGCGACAAGATTTCCTTCAATTAATTGCTCGACAGCCTGCTCAATCGCTCCATCTTCATGGGCAGAAACAACATGAGTATGTGGTGTCACCATCGTAAGCATCTCTAGTGAAGGCCAAAGTTTAGTTAAAGCTGCCATGTATTAAAGGCGCTGTAAACAATAGCTGATAGGCTAGGAAGGTAATGGTGGCAATGGTTTAATAGGAAAAAATGATATGAGTGATTACCGTGCACCACTAGAGGAAATTACGTTTGCCCTGGAAACAGTAGGCGGGCTTAAGGAATGGTCTGGTTTGCCCGGATACGATGAAGCAGGTGAAGAATTGGTTGCGGCGGTTCTTGAAGAGACAGGAAAACTAGCTGCAGAGGTAATGGCACCAACTAATAAAATTGGTGATAAACAACATCCAGAACTAGTCGATGGCGGTGTAAAAACACCTGAAGCTTTCAAGCCGATGCATCAAGCATTTGTCGAAGGTGGATGGTCTACTCTTTCAGCTGACCCCGAACTGGGTGGTCAAGGGCTACCGGCAACATTATCCTTGGCGGTCAATGAAATGCTAACATCGGCCAATATGGCTTATAGCCTCCAGTCCCTACTAACCACAGGCGCAATTGAAGCCATTCATGCACACGGCTCTGCGGAACTTAAAGAAAAGTACTTACCAAATATGGTTTCGGCAGTTTGGTCTGGCGCGATGAACCTTACAGAACCAAGTGCGGGTTCTGATGTTGGAGCGTTGAGGTCAAAAGCGTTACCTCAGGAAGATGGCTCCTACCTTATCTCTGGTCAAAAGATTTTCATTACTTGGGGGGACCATGATCTAAGCGATAACGTTATTCATTTGGTATTGGC
>JBFOLV010000499.1:0-5715 GCA_040830325.1 Kordiimonas sp.
AAGACATTTATGCTGCTAGAGATAAATTAGTCCAAGAGGGAGCTAGAGTGCTAGGGTCTGGTGAGCCAAAGACTGGTGCACACGGAAAGCCAGTTCTTTTTCTCCATCCTAAAGACTTCTGCGGCACTCTTGTTGAGATAGAGCAGGTATAGGCAAAATGAATATTGCAACAATCATCCTTGTTTTCGTAGTCACTTGGTGGCTTGTCTTTTTTGCTGCATTACCTGTTGGTGTGAAGGCTCAGGACGAATCTGATGAAGGTGTTACCAAAGGTACTGTGCCGAGCGCGCCAGTGAATCCAAACCTGAAAAAGAAAGCCTTGTACACTACTTTGATCGCAGTAGTGTTTACTGTTGGATACTATTTTCTGGCGACGTCTGGGCTTATAAGCTTTCGCCCACCTCGCGGATAAACGCCAAATCTAGTCATAAAACTGTAACGGTTTGGAGTTAGTTAGCTCCACGCTCAATCAGCTATTTTTGCGTAGTCGGAATTAGGCAAAAAAAAACAAGGCTACCAGCCTTGCTTCTTTGAAAGTCTTCAGGTCAGGCTTTTGCCTTGTACTCTGAATAAATGCGTTTTCCTCCCTGAGCGTGGACCACGATTTTTTAAGTGTCTCATCACTCGGCGCGAAGCAGAGACTATGCAGCGCTAGGGTGATTGTCATCACACTTGTTGCGTTTGCAGTTAGAATTTTTAGTCACTTTCTTAAGGTTGTTGCTACATTGCAACATTGCTAACTTTTGGATGTGTCCTTATTGGAGAAATATACATTTATAGCGAGAAAAACCGACAATATGTAAGAAACTCATTGCCAATTATATCGCTGCCCTGCAAAAGAAACCCATGTTTTGGCTGAAATTTCGTAAGCCACAAGTTCCATCGTTAAATAGAGAAAAATATCATGCGTTTAAGCCGCTATTTCCTACCAACTCTGAAAGAAAACCCTGCAGAAGCACAAATTGCTTCACATAGGCTGATGTTGAGAGCTGGAATGATCCGCCAAGGAGCCGCAGGTATTTATTCTTGGTTGCCTCTCGGACATCGTGTTTTAAAAAAAATTGAGCAAATTGTTCGTGAAGAACAGGACCGGGCCGGTGCCCTTGAGGTCTTGATGCCTACAATCCAATCAGCAGAGCTTTGGCAGGAAAGTAATCGTTATGACGATTACGGCAAGGAAATGCTGCGTATTGAAGATCGCCACGGCCGGGCTATGCTTTATGGTCCAACGAACGAGGAATTGATTACAGATATCTTCCGTAGGGAAGTGCGCTCGTACCGTGACCTGCCAAAGAATATGTATCACATTCAGTGGAAATTCCGTGATGAAATTCGCCCACGTTTCGGTGTGATGCGCGGCCGCGAATTCTTGATGAAAGATGCCTATAGTTTTGATCTTACACCAGAAGACGGTGTAAACTCCTATAACGCAATGTTTGTCGCCTATTTGCGCACGTTTGCTAGGCTGGGCCTTAAGGCAATCCCAATGCGGGCCGACACTGGCCCAATTGGTGGTGATCTATCTCATGAGTTTCTTGTAATTGCAGATACAGGTGAAAGTGAAGTCTTTTTCCACAAAGATTTCCTTAATATGGAGGCGCCAACTGAAACGCCAGAAACCAATGAAGGTTTACAGGATATTGTAAACACTTGGACCGCACCATATGCGGCGACAGAAGAAATGCATGATGCAGATACCTGCACTGAAAATGCCGATGACCTGATAACAGGGCGAGGTATTGAAGTAGGGCATATTTTCTTCTTTGGTGATAAATACTCAAAGCCGATGAATGCTGCTGTGCAAGGGCCAGGGGGCGCAATGACGAATGTGCAAATGGGCTCGTACGGTATTGGCGTGTCGCGGCTTGTTGGTGGTATTATTGAGGCGTGTCATGATGACAATGGCATCGTCTGGCCTGAGGCTGTCGCGCCGTTTAAACTGGGCTTGCTTAACTTGGGTGCGAAAAACGAAGAATGCACGGCAGCTTGTGATAAGCTTTATAAGGAGCTGGAAGCAGCTGGTGTTGAAGTACTTTATGATGATACCAAGGATGGGGCAGGTGCTAAGTTCGCTAACATGGACCTGATTGGATTACCTTGGCAGGCGGCGCTTGGACCTCGTGGCCTTAAAAATGGCGTAGTTGAGCTTAAAAATCGTGCGACTGGTGAGAAAGTAGAATTGTCACCAGAGGAACTAATTCAGAAGATGACCTCTTAAGGGGAACTTTGTGCTGGGCACTGGATTTGAGTGGGGAGTGGCGCGACGTTATTTGTTACGCCCTCCTAGTGACGGATTTATCTCTCTTAATACCATTCTGTCTGTGGTTGCCATTGCGCTTGGCGTTACTGCACTGATTTCAGTTATGTCCATTATGAATGGTTTTCGGGCCGGACTTATGGAAAGTATATTGGGGCATCAGGGGCATGCAGTAGTTTATGGCTACAACGGCCAAATCTTGAACTATAGAGCTATTACGAAAAACCTCTCTCAAGTGGATGGCGTGGTTAAAGTCCGTCCTTACGTTGAGGCGCAGGTTATGGCTACAAAAGATGGCCGTTCTCATGGGGCGATTGTAAGGGGGTTGCCCACTGAACATCTTAATGCCGGTGGCATGGCTGATGTAACGATCCTCAACGGTTCATTGCAAAACATTGAAGAAGAGGGTGGGCTGGTTATCGGGTATGCCCTCGCGCGCCGTCTTGGAGTTACGGTTGGGGATGATTTAACGATCGTTAGCCCTAATACGATATCTACACCATTTGGTTCTAGCCTGCGGTATTTGGCGTATCCTATACATGCTGTAGTGGAGATAGGTCTCATTCAGTTTGATGAGAGTTTTATCGGGATGCCCCTATCTGAAGCACAGCGCTTTTTCCGCACGAGCGATAGTGTTTCAAATATTGAAGTATTTTTGGACGATCCCGAGAGAATTGATCAAGCACTGCCGATTTTTCAGGAACTAGTGGCTAGAGATGCTGTCGTGAGAGGGTGGAGATCTTTTAATCCAGCTCTTATTGGGGCTTTGCAGACTGAACGTGTCGCCATGTTTATGATTTTGTCGCTTATTATCCTAGTTGCCGTCTTCAATGTGTCTTCAAGCTTAGTGATGATGGTTAAAGAAAAGTCGGGTGATATTGCGATCCTCAGAACGATGGGGGCAACTCAGAAATCGGTGCGTCGTATCTTCTTAATTGTTGGCTTAAGTGTTGGGTTTACCGGCATTGTCGCAGGCGGCATTCTTTCCAGTTTGATTATCAACTACATTGAAGAGATAAAGAATTTTGTTGAATGGGCTACTGGTATGACCATGTGGGACCCATCTACTCGCTGGATTTCTGAGATACGTGCTGATGTCAATCCAACTGAAGTTGTAATGACGATTGGCGTTGCTATTCTCCTTTCGTTTTTAGCGACGATTGTACCAGCGGTTCGGGCGAGTAAGCTGGATCCTGTCGCGATCCTCAGGCATGAGTAGGGCCTTATGACTGTTTTAAGATTAGAGAATGTTAAGCGCTCCTATCATCAGGCCCATAAAGATGTGCATGTTTTGAAAGGTATTGATCTCAATGTTGAAGCCGGCGAATTGGTGGCTTTAATTGGGTCGTCCGGTTCTGGGAAGTCTACTTTGCTGCAGATAGCAGGGCTGCTCGACAGTGAGTATGAAGGCTTGGTGCAGATTGATGGGGAAACAGTTTCCGGGCTAAAGGATGATGCAAGAAGTGCCTTAAGACGGCAAAAACTTGGCTTCATTTATCAGTTTCACCATCTTTTACCTGACTTTACAGCTGCTGAAAATGTGGCGATGGCGCTTTCTCTTAACGGGTTCAACAAAACAGAAGCTATGAAGAAGTCCGCTGAGGTTTTAGATCAGTTAGGCCTCTCCGAACGTTTGGATCACGTGCCTTCAAAGCTTTCAGGCGGAGAACAGCAGCGAGTGGCCATTGCACGCGCCATTGTTGCTGAACCGGCTTTATTGCTTGCTGATGAGCCGACAGGCAATCTTGATGAGGAAACTGCGGCGCGTGTCTTGGAGCTTTTTCTTCAAACTGTGCGTGACAGGAAGTTGGCTGCGGTAATTGCAACTCATGACAAAAGTTTGGCGGCTAAATTGGACCGTCAACTGGTTCTACAAGATGGACAACTTCACCAGTTATAGTCTTCTACTTGAGTCTCTATGTCTTGATGGTTAATCTTCCCTTCTCAATAGAAAGAGGGGGATCTTTCCATGATGGAACTATTTGCAAATGTGAATTGGCTTGCCGTGTTAGCCGGAGCGGTCATTTATATGTTGGTTGGCGGTGTTTGGTATGGCCCTATAGCAGGCAAGGCCTGGATGGATGAGATGGGCATGACCGAAGAAGAAATTAGAGCGTCAGGTTCACCAGCATCTGCGATGGCAAAAAGCTTTGTTGCCGCGATTGTAATGAGCATTGGTTTAGCATTGATTCTCTATAATCCAGGTGATGAAAACTGGATGGAAGGCATGCTTGTGGGCCTCGCTGTATCTGTATTTATTGTTGGTGGTGCCACCTTTCCAAATTATGCGTTTGAAAATAAAAGCCTACGGCATTTCCTTATTCACATGGGTAATGTAACAGTAGCTATGATGCTGATTGGTGCCATGATGGGCGCTTGGCGCTAAGTAAGTTTGGAGTTTTATTGATGAGCCACACTAACTTCGTTCATTTGCGTGTGCATACTGCTTATTCTCTTTCCGAGGGGGCAATTCACGTTAAGGACTTAGTCAAGCAGTGCGTAGGCTTTAAAATGCCTGCTGTGGCCATGACGGATAATAACAATATGTTTGCAGCGCTGGAGTTTTCCGGCGCTGCGGCCTCAAATGGTGTTCAGCCTATCATTGGCGTGACACTGTTTGTGAAAAGCCCTTACCGAGTAAAGAAGAAATCTACAGGTAAGCAAGCGGAATACCCTGAAGCCTTGGTCCTTTTAGCTCAGACAGATGAAGGCTACCGCAATCTTATGAAGATTGTATCGAAAGCCCACCTTGAAAGTGACGTTCAGGTGGGGGTGCAGTTTCCAATCGAAGAATTTGAAGGCCGAGCTGAGGGAGTAATTTGTCTATCAGGTGGTGTGCACGGACCAATTGGGAAGCTTTTACAAGATAATAACGCAAAAGGCGCTGAGGATTGTCTGTTGGATCTCAAACGAGCGTTTGGTGACCGACTTTACATGGAGATACAGCGCCATGATCAAGAATTAGAGCAGCGAACCGAAGAAGCGTTTCTTGATCTAGCTTACAAGCATGACGTGCCTATAGTTGCGACCAATCAGCCATACTTCGTTGGGCCAGATATGTTTGAGCCCCATGACGCATTAATGTGTATGGCGGACAGTACTTATGTAGCTGTTACAGAGCGAAGAAAATTTAATCCAGAATATCGTTTCAAAACCGCTGAAGAAATGATTGAAAGGTTTAAGGATTTACCAGAGGCAATTGAAAATACAGAAAATATTGCAAAAAGGTGCTCTGTAAAGGTCAATGAAATTGATCCACTTCTACCGAATTTTACCAGTGGTATGGACGTGTAAGAAGCTGATATGCTGCGGGATGAGTCTGAGAAAGGTTTACGAGAGCGATTGAACTTTAAGGCCAAGGAAGAAGGGCTTACTCCTGGTAAAGAAGACGAATGGGAAAAGGAATATTGGGAACGGCTCGAATTTGAGTTAGGGATTATTAACCATAAGGGTTAGCC
>JBFOLV010000500.1:0-14904 GCA_040830325.1 Kordiimonas sp.
CCGTTCTAAAATGCGTAATCATGTTGGCTAAAGCCTATCAGCTTTCAGGCGCGATGATACCTTTGAGACCAGCCATGCTTTCATCTACTTCAACCTGGCAAGAAAGACGCGAACTTCCTTCCTTAAATGATTCACTATCTTCCAAGAGATACTGCTCATCTTCAGTTACTTCAGGCAGGTCCGCAAAACGGCCCTCTTCCACATAAACATGACACGTACAGCAACTGCAGCAACCACCACAAATAGCCGCCAGATCATCAAAATCATTGTTGCGAATACCTTCCATCAAGGAAAGGCCTGCTTCCGCTTCAATCTCACTTGTTTGGCCCGAGAGATCAGTAACTGAAATTTTTACCATGGGTTCTTCCGCTCAACTAAATCATCTATGTTTTTATACAGTGCATTTTTGCAGGCACTTTCTTCGGTCATACCCCAAGCTATAGCAAGTAAAAAAACCTAAACACCGCACAACACCGCAGAACTTGTCCTCATCCGCACATAAGCCCGGCTATTCACAGAGGCCAATTTTAACGATGAAAAAAAGGGTCGGTCCCAAAAGAACCGACCCCAAAGTGTTGCATCCGCTAATCGGCAGATGCGAGGGACAAACTTTATTCAGCAGCCCTAAATTGAGCAGTCTCGGTCGACTCGCCCATGGCTGTTGTTGATGCATTACCGCCCGCAATCGCTTGCGCAACCGCATCAAAATACCCTGTTCCAACCTCGCGCTGGTGGCGCGTTGCTGTGTAACCTGTAGATTCAGCAGCAAATTCTGCCTGCTGTAATTCAGAGTATGCTGCCATACCCCGATCACGATATCCAGTGGCTAGTTCATACATGCCATGATTTAGGCTATGGAACCCAGCCAGCGTAACGAACTGATATTTGTAGCCCATTGCGCCAAGTTCGCGTTGATACTTCGCAATTGTCTCTTTGTCGAGGTTTGCTTCCCAATTGAAAGACGGTGAACAGTTATAAGCGAGCATTTTACCCGGGAATTCTTTCTGAATTGCCTCTGCAAACTTTTTCGCATCATCCAAGTTGGGTGTTGATGTTTCCCACCACAACAAATCAGCATGTTTTGCAAACGCAAGGCCTCTCGCAATACAATGATCAACACCAGCATTCAAATGGTAGAAGCCTTCTGCGGTACGGTTATCCCGATCGATGATAAATTCATGATCACGCTCATCAATGTCAGAGGTGATAAGTTTCGCTGATTCAGCATCCGTCCGTGCAATTACTATTGCCGGTACACCCATAACGTCTGCCGCCAGACGTGCCGCTTGCAAATTCTGTTCGTGTTGTTGTGTCGGAATAAGAACTTTACCGCCCAAATGACCACATTTCTTTTCTGCAGCAAGCTGATCTTCAAAATGTACACCAGCAGCACCAGCCTCAATGAAAGCTTTCATAATTTCAAAGCTATTGAGTTTACCGCCAAAGCCAGCCTCAGCGTCAGCAACAATAGGCGCGAACCAATCACGCTGCGCGCCACCTTCCGCATGTTCAATTTGGTCAGCACGCTGCAAGGCACGATTGATTTTACGAGCAAGTTCAGGCGCAGCGTTTGCAGGATACAAGCTTTGGTCAGGGTACATAGTGCCTGCCGTATTACTATCAGCCGCAACCTGCCAACCAGACAAGTAAATTGCCTTTAGGCCTGCACGTACTTGCTGCATAGCCTGATTGCCTGTCATAGCACCGAGTGAATGAACATAATCTTCAGTGTGAAGTAGATCCCATAGCTTGCGTGAACCGCGATCCGCAAGCGTATGTGCAATTGGCACAGAACCACGCAAACGTTTTACGTCTTCAACCGAGTAGTTGCGCTCAATATATTTGAAACGGTCTTTCGGCAAATTCGGGAATAAATCTTCAAATGTCTCACTCATGGTACTCTCCTTAGGTCGTAATTGTTTCCCCAAAACTGGGGCTTTTGGGGTTTGTTATTGAATAAGTTCGTAAGCTGGCGTTGTAAGAAATTCGCCAAGATCAGCAGCAAAGGCCATTTCGAGAAACAGCTCGCCTGCTTCAGGCAAACGGTTCGCTGCAAAAGCTTCAGAACCCAGGGCTTCCTGAAGTTTCTTCATCTCATCAGCGTAAAGCTCTTGGATCATCTCAGTTGTTACAGTGCGGCCATCCGCGAGCGCCGCGCTATGGCGCAGTTGCTGCCAAATTTGCGTACGGCTAATCTCAGCAGTTGCCGCATCTTCCATCAGATTATAGAGAGGCACAGCACCTCTGCCTTCAAGCCACGCCGCAGTATATTGAATGCCAACCCGGATGTTTTCACGTACACCCTCTTCCGTCGCATTCCCTTTATGAGGACGTAGTAAGTCTTCTTGCGTGATGGTCAAATCTGTCCGCTTACGGTGAAGTTGATTGTCTCCAGCCATCACATTACCAAAAGCTTCTCTAGCAATTTGCACCATGCCTGGATGCGCAACCCATGTGCCGTCATGACCATTCGATGCCTCACGGTCTTTGTCTGCGCGCACTTTAGAAAACGCTATCTCATTAGCTTGCGCATCATTCTTCACAGGTATCTGAGCAGCCATACCACCCATGGCATGGGCACCGCGCCGGTGGCAGGTTTGGATGAGCAAAAGCGAATAAGCTTTCAGGAAAGATTCACCCATCCCAACCTGCGCCCGATCTGGCAAAAGAAAGTCACGGTTTTTGCCAATTCGTTTGATGTAACTGAAAATATAATCCCAGCGCCCACAGTTAAGACCAACAATATGGTCTTTAAGCGCATAGAGGATTTCGTCCATTTCAAAAGCAGCTGGAAGCGTCTCAATCAAAACTGTTGCTTTGATGGTGCCATGCTTCAAGCCAAGAGCTTGTTCACTGTATGTGAACACATCATCCCACAGCTTCGCTTCCTCCATACTTTCCATCTTAGGCAGGTAAAAGTATGGACCCGTGCCTCGTTTCAGCAACGCCTCGGCGTTATGAAATATATACAGGCCGAAATCAAAAAGGCCCGCCGACATTGGCTGTTCGTCATATAGGGCATGAGCTTCTGTCATATGCCAACCACGAGGGCGAACCTTTAAAACAGCGGTGTTTTCTTTCAGCCTATATTCTTTCCCTGTACGCGGATCATCAAACTCAAGGAAGCCTCGTGCATAATCCATACAGCTCAGCTGACCGTTCAGCATATTTTCCCATGTGGGCGACGACGCGTCTTCAAAGTCAGCCATGAAAACATCAGCGCCACTGTTAAACGCATTGATCATCATCTTCCGATCAACCGGGCCAGTTATTTCAACAGTACGCTTCTTCAAATCGTCAGGCGTGTTCAGAACAGTCCAATTGTCTTCTCTGATATGCTTGGTATCAGAACGAAAATCAGGAAGCTCTCCATCATCAAACCATTTCTGACGCTCAACACGTGTTTTCAGCAACACCTTGCGCTCCAGGCCAAAACGGCTTTCCAAGTCAGCAATGAAAGCAATGGCATCACCCGTCAAAATCTGTTCGAAACGATCTTGATACTCACCCGTTATACGGAGTGTTGGGGCATGCTGCATTTGTTTAGCGGTCGCCGTCATCGGTTTTCCCTTTCAAAGCTCAAAACACGGCAGCGCGGTAAAAATGAAATATTGTTGCGCTGTTACAGTCTATATTTCACATAAATTTCGATGTTCAAATTACTATTGATACAAAAAGTGTTCCATTGTACGGTTTTGTAAATGTCATAATGTAAACATGTAAAACTTGTAAAATCCGAGAAACCAATGGCAGAAACAGCAAACAAAAAAATATTTGCGGGCCCACGCATTAGAAGACTGCGCCGTGAACTTGGCTTGTCACAGTCCCAAATGGCCTCAGAACTAGGCTTTTCCACGAGCTATTTGAATCTAGTTGAACGCAACCAACGTCCTGTTTCCGCCCAGTTTTTACTACGTCTGGCCGAAGTGTATGATGTGGAATTAACAGCCTTTGCGGGAACCGACGAAGCTCGTGCCTTCGCTGACCTATCTGAGATACTGGCAGACCCAATGTTCAAAGGGATGGCCCTCTCGCGCGGTGAAATGCAAGACATGGCGGATGCGGCACCAAAAGCTGTTGAAGCATTTACATTGCTTTACAAGTCCCTCAGTCAAGCAAAGCAAAATGCAACGGAACTCTCTAGTCAGTTTGCAGAACGCGAAGGCGGGGAAACCGAGTCGATCTTCCCCGTTGATGAGGTGCGGGACTATATTCATGACCGCAAGAATCACTTTCCAGAACTGGATGAAGCCGCAGAAACCTTACATGAGGAACTAGGCCTCCACCGTGATGATGCCTTCATGGTGCTGGCAAGCAGACTAGATGAAGAGCATGGCATCCGTGTACGCATTATGCCGCATGAAGTAATGCCCGAAACACTTCGCCACTTTGACCTCCACCGCAGACAGCTACTAGTCAGTGAGATGCTCGACGGCAGTGCACGCGTGTTTCAGCTGGCGCTACAGATTGCCATGTTAGAATACAAACCTATGATCCAGCGCCTGGGTGACATGCAAGCATGGCAAACAGAAGAAGCAAGACGGTTAGTACGAATTAGTTTATCAAACTATTTTGCTGGTGCACTCTTAATGCCTTACAGGCGCTTTCTGGGTGACGCCAAACTGCTAAAGTATGATATCGAGCACTTGGGGCGGCGCTATGGTACGAGCTTTGAGCAAGTATGCCACCGCCTAACCACACTGCAGCGCCCTGGCGAGCGAGGCATACCTTTCTTTTTCGTTCGCGTCGACAAAGCCGGCAACGTGTCTAAACGTTTCTCAGCGGGTCGTTTTCATTTCTCTAGGTTCGGTGGCACCTGCCCCTTGTGGCGCGTACATGACACCTTCACCACACCGGGGCGGATCGACACACAAATCATCCAGATGCCTGATGAGACCAAGTATTTTTCCGTTGCGCGCACAGTAAAGCGCGTAGGTTCACTGTACGGCCAGCCTGATCAGCAGCTTGCAATCGGTCTTGGCTGCGACATCGCCTATGCACGTGAACTTATCTATGCAAAAGGCCATGACCTAGAAAGCGCAGAAGCAACGCCGATCGGTCCTAACTGTCGCCTTTGCGAGCGCCCTGCGTGTCCTCAGCGCGCCAACCCGCCACTGACTCGCACTCTTGTCTTAGATGAGAGATCACGCGGAATATCAGCTTACCGCTTCAGTCAGGACTGACCCTATACCTTAAAGAATCCACCAAATTCCGCTACGCACGTGTGAATTTGGTTGAAATCCCATGCGTCCGGCCATAGCGTGCGTTCCAAAATACGAATAATATATAATCGGGCCATAGGACAAAAATCGTGACAACCAGCGTACTTGATCTTTTTAACGTGGGCATTGGCCCATCTAGTTCCCACACAGTCGGACCGCTTAAAGCTGCACGTGAATTTATTGAAAAGCTCGAGGAAGCTGGTCAACTCTCCTCCACAACGCGGGTTGCCACTAAGCTCTATGGATCGCTCGGTGCAACAGGACGTGGTCACGGTTCAGATACTGCGATACTACTTGGGCTTATGGGCGCATGCCCGCGCACAGTAGATGTAGAAGCCATCCCCGAAATCATCGCAGGTATCCGGGCCGACAAAAAGCTCAATCTACTCAGCAAAAATATCGTTGAATTTAACGAAGATGAAGACCTTCAACTTCTGCCCCGCCAACGCCTCGACTTCCATCCCAATGGCATGGAATTTTGGGCCTATGACACGGACGGCAATGAACTCGCGCGCGCCATTTATTATTCCATCGGCGGCGGCTTCATTGTCAGTGAAGCGGAAGCAGAAGCAGATCATTTTGAAGAAGAAACGCCAATAGAAGTACCGTATCCTTTCTCAAGTGGCGCTGAGCTGCTTGAGCAGTGCAAAAAATCAGGCAAGCCCATCAGTGTTGTTATGATGGCCAATGAAGAAGCCATGCGCAGCCGCAAAGAGGTAAGGGAAAGCCTATTGGAAATATGGGCTGTTATGCAAGAATGCGTCACGAGAGGCTGTTCCCGTGGCGGCAATATGCCTGGCCTTGATGTACCACGCCGAGCATCACAACTGTATGAACAACTTAAATCGCGCGCGGAAGGCGGCCTCACTGATCCCCTTACTATTCTTGATTGGGTGAACCTTTATGCCCTAGCTGTAAACGAAGAAAACGCAGTTGGCGGACGCATCGTAACAGCACCAACAAATGGTGCCGCGGGCATTGTGCCTGCAGTCCTTCATTATTACCGGCGCTTCGTGCCCGGCGCAAGCGACGACGGTGTTGTGCGCTTCCTTCTTACAGCTGGTGCAGTTGGCAGGTTATTTAAGGAAAATGCGTCAATTTCTGGTGCAGAAGTCGGCTGTCAGGGTGAAGTAGGTAGCGCCTGCTCGATGGCGGCGGCTGGCCTTGCAGAGGTTATGGGCGGCACACCGGAACAAGTAGAAAATGCTGCGGAAATCGCGATGGAGCACAACTTAGGCCTAACGTGTGACCCTATTGGCGGACTTGTGCAAGTACCCTGCATTGAACGCAATGCAATGGCGTCCATCAAAGCTATTAACGCAGCACGCCTTGCCCTTAAAGGTGACGGCACACACTTTGTATCCCTTGACAAAGTTATCCGCACCATGCGCATTACTGGCCGCGATATGCAGTCCAAATACAAAGAGACAGCGGAAGGTGGCCTAGCGGTAACCGTGCCAATCTCTGCAACTGTAGTGGACTGCTAACAACAAGCAGAAGGCCCATGGAATGCGCGCATACCAAGCGAAAGATATTATCAAACTGCACGGCTTCGACATTGGCCTTGATAAGGATGTGGTATCTCTTCCAATCCTGAAGCAAATGCTTAAAGGATGGTATGAGGACAAAGAACTGCAAATTATGGCAGCGCTGCTCAAGCAAGGTGACCGCATGCTCGAAATGGGTGCCGCGACAGGCATCACCAGCATGTGGGCCGCTAAACTCATTGGGGCAGAGAATGTATTCCCCTATGAACTAAACCCCTATTTAGTTGCTTGGGCACATGATAATTTTGCACGCAACGGATTCGCAGACATCAAGGTCCAACAATCTGCTCTAGCTGCCAACAAGCAAGATGTATCCTCGCATATTGATTTTCATATTCATCAGGATTTTTGGGCTTCTTCTCTTGTTAAACCAGAAGGCCCCCATGAAACCATTCAAGTGACGACAGCGTCATTTGAGCAAGCACTCGCAGACCATAAAGCGAATGTTCTTCTAATTGATATTGAAGGCGGCGAAGTGGACCTTCTGGTGAAAGCTGATGTTTCCGGTATCGAGAAAATCATCATGGAAATCCATTATGACGCAGTTGGAAAAACTGAGACAAATGCCATGGTGAAACATCTGACTGACCAAGGTTTCTTCCTTGACCTTTCCTTAAGCGCAAAAAGTGTTGTTGCACTTTACCGTATGTAAAATTATGGCAACTAGAACATACAAAAGCTTTGACGCAATCTTTGAATTGGTAAAGGAAATACCAACAGGAGAAGTAGCCAGTTACGGTATGATTGCCAGCCTAATACCGGGTGCCACCGCCCGCATTGTAGGGTACGCAATGGCCGCAACGCCATCGGGCCACAGCATACCCTGGCAACGCGTTATAAATTCGGCAGGCAAAATCAGCGACCGAGAGGGTGCTTCACGTCAAAAAGAGTTTCTGCTGCAAGAAGGCATTACCTTCAGTAAAGCAGGAAAAGTCGACTGGAAAAAACACGGTTGGCAAGGCCCCAGTGAAATCTGGTTGGACAAACACAATATTGACTTCATTGATTTCTTAGAAACCCAAAGCAAATGGCCAAATAATCGCTAGATTCGCTTTATTTGCCAGATGCATCCTGCTAAGTCAGCGCCATGCTTAAAAACTTGTGCAAATCATTGAAGTTACTCGACAGGTTGATGCCTGTGCTTCTATTTGCCTTTTTACTTTCCTTTCAAAGCCTTATCAACTCTGGCGCAGCCCAAAACATTAGCTTTCCGGAACTCGTAGGCCCGGATGGTCGCATACTAACATTTGCGGACTTATGTAACGCTGTTGATGATACATCAAAGAGTAAAACCCACTGTAAAATCTGCGTAGGCGGCCACAATATTACACCCCCTATATTGTCAGCTGGGGTACTGCTGTTAACCTTCTCGGGAAACTACCTTCTCCCAGTCGCTAATGTTTGGGCAATAGAACGCCCAGAAGCAACTCAAGCAAGGCGCAGAGCGCCACCTGAACCTAACACCTTCTAAACCATACTCTATTGACGCTGCTACAGCGAGCAGCGCTTTCTACCTATCGTGTTAGGATTCATAATGAAACACCTTCTTATCGGTACCCTTTGTGCCGCCACAATACTTACCTCTCCGTCCACGGCACATGAAGCGTACGACAATCGTATCGATAACCATGCACCCATTGGCGTCATGGCCGATCACTTCCATAAAAAAGGAGAGTTCATGGCCAGTTTACGCGCCATGTATATGGATATGGGAGGTCCTAGAAACCCAATGATGGGCCCCCAATCAATGGACATGAAAATGGGAATGCTGGGCATCATGTATGCCCCCTCAGATAAGCTTACCCTGATGGGCATGCTCAACTATGTGGACACATCCATGGAAATGAAGATGATGGGCAACGATACGACCATGGGCACAAGCAATCTAGGTGACTTTACCTTAAGTGCCATGGTGCCCCTCATCCATACCCACAATAAACGTCTACACGTTACACTTGGCGCAAGCATTCCTTTGGGCACCACCGATGACACCAATCCAATGGGTGCTAGAATGGCACTGACCATGCAAACGGGTACTGGTTCTTGGGGACTAAAACCTTCAGCAACCTACACCCAATTTTTTGACGGGTGGTCACTTGGCTTTCAAGCGAACGCCAGCATCTGGCTAGAGGACAATAAACATAATGAGCGCATGGGTGATCAGTTTGAACTCTCCAGTTGGGCGGCAGTACCAATCAGCAAACAGTTTGGCCTGTCTACCCGTGTATCATATACGGACAGGAATGCAGTGTCTGGCAGCATGATGTCAAACCTTACTGATGAACGCCGTGCATTCTGGGCTCATGTAGGGTCAAACTTCAAATTAGGAAGTCACCGTTTCGCCCTCGAAGCAGGAATACCACTTTGGCAAGACGTAAGTAACAATGCTTTAGATATGGGTGTTTCACTTACGCTTGGCTGGCAAAAATCTTTTTAGCAAAGAAACAAAATGGCCCTTCTAGCGAGGGGCCATTTGTACATATCTAATCTTCTGGAGGGCGCGCAAAACAATCATGTCCTGCGCGTTTTAAATCCACGCAGCGGCTAACAGCGTCATGCATGGACTTAACTGGCCCATAAACTAATCGGTACAAGCCTGGCCGGTTGGCAGAATCTATTACTTCAGAGAAAAGAGCACCAATCACTTGGCTCTGTGTGGAGGCAATAACTTTCTGCAATCGCTCAACCTCAAGCTGGGACATGGCAAAACCTACCTCAAGGCGCCAAACTGTTGACCAATCGTCAGGCTTAACGAGTGGCTTTTCCTCTACAGGCACAGGCGTTGAAACTTGCACAGGCGAGCTTTCCAGCACAAGCTCCATGGCGATAGGGTCCGCTCCAAAACCTTCCTCATCGAGATTTCTAGCGTATTGCATTGCCCTGTTTCGAGCCTCAGTATTGAGCATGGACTTCATGGAAAGCTCATTCTGAATAGCGTCATTATAGCCTTGTTCAGCAGCTAACCATACGAGACCATAACCTCGAATGGGGTCGCGCACAGCACCAGCCTCACCATTCCAGTACACCATGCCAAGCATGTAAATCGCCTCAGAACGCCCCTTAAGCGCGAGAGATTGCCATACCTCCAAGGCCTCAGCATATGTTGCTTCACTACCATCACCATCGAAGAAGAGAATATTAGCTAGAAGCAAAGAGGCTCGTTCATGACCAAGCTTTGAAGCCAGACGGTAGAACATGGTGGCTACTGGAATTGACGGCTCGTCTTTACCAATACCGAGCTTATTGATCTCACCCATATGAAACAGTGCCTCTGGAACACCAAGCTCCGCGAGCCCTTGCATTGCTAATACGCCACGCTGAATATCACCGCTTCGTATAAGAGCAATCGCATCTTGGACAGCCTGTTCATTTGCAGAGTTCTGTGAGGAAGCAGGCACAGAAACCATCATCATAATGACAGATACAATTATGCTGCGGATCACCGTTGCTCTCCTCGTCAGTATCACCAGTTTCCTAAAATTTATCTCAATTACGCATAAAAGCGCAACCACTACTTAAAGCTTCTTTCACCCCTACTTGATAGGCTCTGCTTCAAGAATTCAGGCAAATACTCGTGGCAGAGAGACAATGATGAAGAAAAGGCAAATCTGGCCAGCCTTGCTTAGCGCAAGCTCGCTATTGCTCACAGCATGCAACACTGGAAACAACTATACAGTTCTAGCTACACCAGCGAGTGCGCAACCCAAAGCCTTGGATGGCACAATAGAACTCAAACGCATTGCTGACGAACTCGTCGCTGGCGGTGACCATGCTGCTGCTATCCCTCTTTACCGACATCTCGGCGCATCAAGCGGTGATCCAACAGCCTTAAATGCGCTGGCAAACAGTTTGGTTGCACAGGGTGCTCATGATGAAGCCACCAAGACATTAAATTTGCTGGTTAAACGCGGCCAAGCAACAGAAGCAACCTGGTACAACCTCGGCAAAGTAAAATTAGCGTCTGGCCTATTTGAAGAAGCGTTAACCGCCTTCAACCAAGCTGACATTATGCGACCAAATCACCCTAAAACTCTATCAGGTAAAGCCATTTCTTTGGCAGCACTAGGGCGAACCAGTGAAGCAATCGCTGCATTCGATACAAACAGTGACAGCCTTACACTGACAAATAAAGCGATGATTTTTGCTGCGACCGGGCAACCCAATGCTGCTGTCGCGCTTCTAGAACCATTGGTTAGATCAGGCAAAAGCTCAGCGAGACAACGCCAAAGCTTAGCAATGGCCTATTTACTAGATGGCCGAGATCAAAACGCCCACCAACTAGCGCGGCTTGATCTCGATTCGGCTACTATCAATGAAACATTCACCTTCTACCGGTCGCTTTCCAGCTTAGAAGAATCTGAGCGTATGCAAGCCTTAGTAACTGGCAGCATAAACCCTGCATGGAACCGTAAAGCAAAAGCGAATTTGGAGTTAAAAGAGACACGCACAAGAAAAATAGCCGCACAGCGTGTTGTTCCAGCGAAAGTGCAGACAGTCGTTGCTGTTGCTAAACCAAAACCGGTTAAAGATTATGTATTCAAAGAAATCCCACCACTGATCGAACCCGAAGGCTGGGCTCTACAAATTGGTGCATATCGCACCATTAAAAATTTGATGAAAGGCTGGACAATTCTTTACCGGAAAAGCGGCGATCTTCTGCAAGACATCCCCCCACGTCGCTCAGAGGTAGATTTTGGTAAAAAAGACAAAGGTCCAAAGGGTTTCTACTATCGCCTCAACGCAGGCCCGTTAAAAACATTTGCTGAGGCAAAAACATTGTGCGAGGCCCTAAAAGAACGCGGCACCAAATGTTGGATTAGACCACCCGAAACGACAGAAGGTAAACTACCTGATGCCAGTGGCCTTGACCTCAAAAAACATAAACAGGCCAAGGCTCCAGTTGACAAAGCTGTTCTTCTCGCCAGTACTGCACAATAAAATTTATACTTGAAGAGTTAGGCTCTCTACACCAATCTATATCTGGGTGCCCGTAGGGGCCCGGTTATAGATTTTTGGGCTTTGGCTGCCGATATTTGGGGGCAAAGTTCGTTTTGCTCAAGATGAGGGAAGCCATGTCACGCATGTCCGTTTTTAACAGCCCATTTTTGCTTGGGTTTGACCAGTTAGAACAAGTGCTGGATAATGTCAGCAAGAATGCCGGCGAAGGTTACCCCCCTTATAATATTGAGCAAATAGGTGATCATACAATTCGTATTTCATTGGCCGTTGCAGGTTTTTTCCGAGACGATTTACAAATTTCAGTGGAGGGAAACCAACTTATAATCCGCGGTAAACAGCATGATGACAGTGATGAGAAAACATATCTGCATCGTGGTATAGCAGCACGCCAGTTTATCCGAAAATTCGTTCTCGCGGACGGGATGGAAGTAAACGACGCACATATGGAAAATGGGCTTTTGCATGTCGACTTAGTGCGCCCAGAACCACAAGATATCACTCGTGAAATAAAGATTCGCTAGCTTAGCAATGCATCAGGAACAAACAACGTTTGAAATTCAATCGCGCGGTATCGGGCTCTATGAATTTACCCAAGATATTGTCGATTGGGTTACACAGTCAGGCATAGAGAACGGTCTTCTCAATCTTCTTGTGCAACACACTAGCGCATCCCTAACGATTCAGGAAAATGCTGACCCGGATGTCCAGTATGACTTAGTGGACGCACTTGAACGCCTATCTCCGATGAATCCCAAGCTATATAGACATACAGCTGAGGGCCCAGATGATATGCCTGCACACATTAAATCTGCGCTAACTGATGTTTCTCTGGCTATTCCGGTAAAAAATGGACGCCCTCGGCTAGGTACTTGGCAAGGTGTCTATCTCATAGAGCACCGCAATGCTCCTCATAGAAGGCGCATTGCAGGCCATATCTTTGGTGTCTAAACTAACTTAAAAACCATATACAAGCGTTGCACGTGTTGATGTATCCCATGCTGCCGTACCTAGCGGTGGTGCGGAATCATATTGAACATCAAACGACAGTCGCGCAGCCAAATGCGCATTTAGCCTAGCAGAAAACTGCAGCGCATTTTTCAAAGTTGTAGATTCGCTCGCAAAGATAACTGAAGCTCGGTCCCTCAAAGACATAGTGTCCGATATCTTCCAATCATATGTCGTAGATAAACGACCGAGAAACTCAGTTTCGTTCAGCCCTGTTTCTTTGAATTTACTGAACCGTAGACCCGGGCCGCCTTCCAAACGAAGCTTATGGTTACCTTTGCTGATCAGATCAAAACCTACACCAATGTTTTCTACTACTCGGTAGTCATAACCAGAGAAGCGATCCAACTCGAGTTCAGTGTAATTTAACAAGAATGCAGACTTCCACGGGCGCCATATGGCTTCGTATTTTGTTACGAATTTCTGGCGTTTGGTTTCTCCGCTACTGCGTGCAAAATCAAAATCCAAATCAAGATCATGTTCCCAAGCTGGGCCAAACTTTCTATTGAAGCTGAGACCAATGGATAGGGACTTCTCGTCAGTATCACCAGTACTACTACCTGCGCCAAGCTCTGCCTGGCCATTCCATAGTGCAGGATCTAGGTAATAGACAATACCACGTGCACGTGATGCTGCTTCAGCCGCGACTACTGCTTCACGAGCTACCTTTACTTCCTCAATTTGCTCTTCATCCATCCAAGACGCCTGAAGGCCCTCGGCTGTTTCTAAAATTACGCCTCGCTTATCAGGCCATGTGGCAAGTGCCATAGCAAGCACCGTATCAAAAGCAGCTTCATCGCCCGCTTCAACAGCCTTCTGAAGCATTCCTTTTACGCTTTTTATTTCATCAGCATTGGCTGCAGTGACGCCAACAAAAGTCAAAGCTGTAAACGCCAAACAAAAAGTTCGTAATATGTTGCATAACCGTAGCATGAGAGACATAGTCCTGTATCAAGGTGGGGTTGATAAACTTTAGACAGCATCTAGCGGCTAAATGTGTAAAAAGCAAGCAAAGCTGGGTGTTTCAGGGGAAGATTGATGCCTACGGCATTTGTAACCGGCGCAACTGGGTTTTTGGGCCGTCATTTAATAGATGTACTTTTGGAAGAAAATTGGACCATCACGGCCATGGTGCGAGATCCTAAAGCTGCGTCTGAAACATTGGACAATCGCGTAACATTGGTTAAAGGTGACTTGATCAATCCGTCTGACACACGAAAAGCCATGCCAGACACACTAGACTGTGTTTTTCACGCTGCGGCAGACACAAGCACATGGGCGAAAGAGGCTCGTCGCCAACAGCTTGTTAATGAAGAAGGAACCCGCTCCATTCTTCAAGCAGTTCTAGACAAGAACGTAAAACGCATGGTGCATGTTTCCAGTATTGCAGTGTTTGGCGAGCATCATGAACCTATTACGGAAGAAACACCCCGGAAGGGCGCGAAGAGTTGGGTTAGCTATATCCAGACAAAAAGTTATGCCGAGCGAAAAGTGAAAGAAGCCGTTGATCGAGGTTTTGATGCGGTAATTGTAAACCCCACTCATATAGTTGGCCGTTATGACAACCATAATTGGGCGCGGCTAATTCAGATGATGGCTGAGGATACATTACCTGGCACACCACCAGGTGGTGGCAATTTTGCCAATGGTCGCGCCGTTGCTGAAGGAATAGTTGCTGCTTTCCACAAAGGAAAGGCTGGCAATAACTATATACTTGGTGGCCCTAAGGCCTCTTTCGAGGAATTTCTCACTATAGCAGCAGATAAAATCGGCAAGGGCGCACCAAAAAAACCGCTTCCTGCTTGGCTACTCAAAACAATGGCAAGCATACTTAGCTTCATCTCAATATTCACAGGTAAGCGGCCAATGATTACGCCTGAAGAAGCTTTATTCTCAACTGAAGAACAAGATGCTCGAAGCGATAAAGCCATTTCTGAACTTGGTTACAGAATAGTGCCTCTTGAACAATCCATTGACGAAAGTATTGAATTCCTGAAAGAAAATAACCTCTTAAAAATCAAATAAAACACGTTGAGAAGTTCAAGCCATACGGTTTGATTTTTAGCCAATTTGTTACTTTAAAACCTTGTTAAGACCTCTCCTACACACTTGAAGTATCAGGCAACTTCTAGTGGATAAGGAGGTCTTAATGACTCTCCCTTCAAACAGCA
>JBFOLV010000501.1:0-2372 GCA_040830325.1 Kordiimonas sp.
ACGTTTCATAATAAATTCCAAGCCCCAATACTGAGGAATTGATTAGATATTTCCACATTCAATTTAATGAGGGTATACAATGAAACTGCTTTATATTCAATTTATCTCTAGTTAGAGAAATACTTTAGGCTTTATTGATGCAATCAAAAGCAACATATTCACGAGACGGGGGTCGGCCAGTGCTTAAGGGAAGATTAGTATTTTTAACAGCTTTCGCGCTTAGTGCCTGTAGTTCTTCTGAAGAAGAAATACAGGAACAAGAAGAAGCACAGTATGCGTCATATGATAGTGCCGCTGTTGAAGAAGTTTACGAATCTGGTGACTATCAAAAAGCTATAGATATACTCAGAGCAAAAAATGATGCTGGCAATGCAAAAGTGGCGGATCATCTACTTGCTGCGGAAATTCACAACTTCCTACTGGACGGCATATCGGCGGAAGTCGCCTTAGAGAAAGCCAAAGAAGCCGGTGCTCCTGACGAGGAAATAGGGGTTGCGCGTGTACGTAGTTTATTTGCTCAAGGGAAAAGCAGCGAAGCAAAGGAGCTAATCGATACGCTAGAAATAGACGAAGAGGCACCTTTTGATTTCATTCTACTGCAAGGTGATATTGCCCAAACACTCGGCAACAATGAAGAAGCCAAAGCTCTCTATGAGCAAGCTGTGAATATGGAGCCTGATAACTATGCAGGCTATCTTGCATTAGCGAACCTTCAACTAAGTAACGGCAATTTTGAAGAAGCTGGGCGGCTTTCAACTAAAGCTGCTGAGTATGTTACACAGGACCCCATACTGGATTACGTCCGAGGTGTAGCTGCAAAATACACTGATGATATGGAGGTGGCTGCATCATTCTTGGAACAATCCATCCAAGGGGCTCCAGATAATCTCCCTGCCCATCTGGAGCTAGCCGATATTTTGATAGAACAAGGACAGTTGGAACGAGCTAAGACACACTTGGACACTGTCTACAGCCAAATACCGGGACACCCTCGGGCATTTTTATCAAGTGCGAGTATTTTAGCAATCGAAGGAAATTTTGTAGAAGCTGAGGCATTGGCCCTTAGAGCGGAAGATTTGCTACGCACTTATCCGCCTGCCATGCGAATCTACGGAAACATCACTCATCGCCTCGGGAAATGTAATGTAGCCACTGGGTATTTAACACAGTTCTTGGCGCTATTACCTGAGGACCGAATGACCCGCGTTGCGCTTGCTGACTGTTTGAACCAAACCGGTAGAGCTGATGCCGCGCTCAATACGCTAACATCCTTGCTTGGCACTGAAAGCAATGACGTTGAAGCCCATATTCTGGCGACAACAATTGCTCCCAATCTGGCAGATCCTGGGGCGTCTATGGAGGTTCTGTCTAATGCGCTTAAAGTCATACCAGAGAATGGTGACGACAACGCAGAGCTTACACATAAAATACGCCAGCAACTTGCTGTGGCACTAGCTGTTTCCGGTGACGCCAAAGCCGCCGCCCAACAGCTGCTTAAAACCGATTCTAATAGCAAACATGTGCTGGATAACCTTATAGTTTTGGCGAACATTAAAATTGGCCAAAATGATTTAGTTGGCGCAAATAATGTGGCAGAGCAGATTGTGAAAATCTGGCCAAAAACACCCGAAGGCCCAAACCTCATGGGTGCCATTCAATATCGCAGCAGGAATATTGAGAAAGCCCTTGAACATTATAACCAAGCGATACTTATTGACAGCAACTATGAGTCCGCGCGGAAAAACAGAGCGCTAGCGTTACTCGAAGCAGGCCGTTTTTCTGATGCAGAACAGGATTTGATACTACTCGCAGAAACAGCGCCGAACGACGGAGAAATCCGGGGGATGCTTGGACGTACATGGCTCAATAGCAACCAGCCGTAAAAAGCTCTAACTGAATTAGCACAGGCTGAACAGCTGTTACCGAACTCAGCGATCATTGCTTCAGATCATGCCCTAGCGCTCGCATATACTGGTTATATTTCGTCGGCTATTAACAAGGCGCAATCAGCTAAAACCTTGGCCCAAAATGATGCAAACCTAATTGCATACCTAGACAAGTTGATTGTTGATTTGAGACAGCATCAAGCAGAAAATGCGTCGCTGAAACGGGCGGCGGATGAAGCAGACCGTCAAAAGTACCTAAAGCAAAAAGCTGAACGAGAAAAAGAGAAGCAAAAGAAAGCTGAGGAAGCTGCCAAAGATGCAGATGGAACCGAAGGTACATAGGTCCGAACTTCAACATTAAGGCTTATATTTCACTAAAAAAGCCCGCTCTTAAGCGGGCTTTTTATAATTGTCATACACCAATCAATTCGAGCTGCTAGCAACCCGTTCAATTGAGATATTGTCTGGCCTGTACTGACGCTCATC
>JBFOLV010000502.1:0-2861 GCA_040830325.1 Kordiimonas sp.
AGAATGATGGCTGAGACGGCAAAGCTTGGTCTTGTTGTGTGAGACGTTGATTGCTGAAGCTCGGCCGGTTGTTGTGCTGTGCCTTGTTCTTGTTCGCTTGTTTGAACGGTGTTTGTCGTACTAACTTCCGCTATTAGGCGATATCCTTTTTTTGCGACAGTTTGGATATATTGAGGACTGCGTGCTTTATCGCCAAGCGCGCGGCGCAACATGCCGATTGTATAGTTAATGGTATTGTCATTGACTATTAGACTTTGCCACACTTTGTCTGTCAGCTCATCACGGGAAAGAACACGGCCTTGATTGTTCGCGAAATAATCTAAAAGTGCCAATACGCGAGGCTCTAGAATCACTTCTTTTTTTCCGTTCGACATCTGATTCAGATCAGGCCGAATGGTCCAATCGCCAACTTTATAAGTGACTTCTAGCAAGGTTTATCTCCCGTTATCGTGCCGTAGTGTGAGGTTTTTTCCTCATAAGTTATTGTTTTTATTTGCCAATAATTTCCTAATCTCTTTTTCATTAATCGCTCACGACTTGGTCACAGGGATCAGGTTATTGGTACCCCGTGACATGGGGTAATTTGAGCGGTTTTGCAAGCTATAGCTGGTAGCAAAAGCGTTACTAAATTGTCCTGTCAGGATTCGGGGGGGTGATTTTATACGTCTCCGTTGATTGATTTCGGTGAGTTCGAGACGAGAGGCTGGTGCTCACCAACTGAAACTTATGCGGCGGCACTGGCACATCTAATTAAGGGGCTCTCCTCATACCCCAGAAACCGCAATTTGGTGTCGTCGCCTTTTTATTCTACTTAAAGAATGTTTTATTAATATAAATAAAGCTTATAGTAGAATATTGTCTAATTTTCTTTAATTTCTACAAAAGAAAATATTATCTATATAAAACAATAGTTTAATCAAATTTTGGCGCAATTGATACTTCTTATTGGTGTATTGAGTGGCACATAAATCTTTTATTAATAGTATATTTACCTTTTTTTATTGAAAACGTTTCCACGATATTGTAGGGCTTCAAATGAAAGCGTTTGCATTGGGAGAAAATGCAGGGGCTCGAATAAGAATAATAACAACTAGCCATAGCTAAAAAGCCGCGGTGCTTAATGAGTTCATGCGGTATGCATAGAGGAGAGGAAAATGAAGTTCAGTAAGTCAGTATTGTTTGGCTCGGTAAGTGCTCTCGTGATGGCGACGAGTGCGACTGTTGCGCAGGAAGCAGCAACTAGTGAAATCGACGAGATTGTTGTTACGGGTATTCGTGGAAGTTTGATGCGTGCCATTGATACTAAGCGTAATGCTAATTCAATTGTAGATGCGGTATCAGCTGAAGACGTTGGTAAGTTCCCTGATAAAAACGTAGCAGAGACATTGTCTCATGTGCCGGGCATTTCTATTGACCGTGAATACGGTGACGGTGAGAAGTTAGCGCTTCGTGGTACGGCGCCAGAGTTTACTAAAACAACAATCAATGGTCAGACTATCGCGTCTGCCGATTGGTTCATTCTTGATTCACCGGGGCGCGCGGTAAACTTTACTTTGCTTCCGCCAGAGATCGTTGGATCAATTGAAGTTTATAAAACATCTGAAGCGCGCCTAGATGAAGGTGGTACTGGCGGTACGGTTATCGTAAATACTCGTAAGCCGCTTGATTTGCCATCTGGTACGCTCCGTCTTGGTGTTGAAGCGCAGTATAATGATCTCTCAGACAAAGTAACGCCAAACGCATCTGGGCTTTATAGCTGGCAGAATGAAGAGGGTACTTTTGGTATGATCGCATCACTTGCGTATCAGCAACAGAAGATCCGCCGTGATGGTTTTGAGATTTTTAGTTTCCAAACTTTCCCAACTGATCCGACAGACCCTGATTCAGCTACTGCACCAGGCATTAACGCGCACAATGCTGCATATTTCCAGCAAACGCGTACGCGTACCGCGGCAACGCTTGGGTTGCAATTCCGTCCAAGCGAGCAGCTTGATATTAGCCTCAACGGTTTTTACGTGAATGCGAAGTATAACAACTTCAACCAAAGTCGTTATGCGTTCAATGGCCATGGCCGTAGTCGTGCAGCTTTGGAAAGCTCTACTGTAAATGGCGGTATCATTACTGGTCAGACGTTTGGTGCTGATGGCCAAGTGTTTATGGATGCCATTCTCCGTGAAGCGGAAGTAGAGCTCTATTCCGTAGATGGTAAGATCGATTGGACGAATGAAGATTGGTCTGTAAGCCTCCATGCGGGTAAGACAAAAGCTGATGGTGGTACCAAGCAGCAGTCATTTGTTGAGTGGAACTGGTCTGATGGCTATTCATTTGACATCTCTGATGCAGCTAACGGAAACGTTGGTAATATCTCATTTGATCAAGACCCAACTGATGGCAGTTACATGCTAGCGGGTTTTGCTCAGTCACGTCAGCAGCCTACTTCTGACGGGGAAAACTATGCGCAGATGGATATTGAGCGCTTCATCGATGCAGGTGCCCTTAAGTCCGTGGCGTTTGGTGCGAAATACAAAGATCATACTACAACACAAGATGCTCGCCTAAGCGGTGTACCTGTAACCGGCGAAACACTTGCTAGTTTTTCTGGCGGTGTAACGCCAAGCGACTTTGGTTCAGGTCTTGGTGCTAGTGCAGATTTCGCACAGTGGCTAACAGCTGATGAAGATCAGGTGAAAAGCTTTATCGCAAACTCTGGTGTAACGCTTAACCCATTCCCGAATGCAGCGTTTGATGTAAATGAGAAAATTTTCTCTGCTTATTCTCAGGTGAACTTCGAGGGTGATCGTTTCCGCGGTAATGTAGGTTTGCGTTACGTTGATACGAAGCAAAAAAGTACCGGTATGGCT
>JBFOLV010000503.1:0-2630 GCA_040830325.1 Kordiimonas sp.
AGCTCTATCAGAAAACGAAACCGGCCTCAATCTCGCACTGTGGGCCTAATATGTAATGTACATTGATGCTACATGACAGCGTCCTGACGGCACTGTCTCGGCTTATTCTATTATACGCTTCTACAATATCACGGAAGACAGCATCGACTACACATGGCATGACAGTAAAGACGGCGAAAACTGGTGGCTTTATGTCACGTTCGAGTTCAAACGCCGCAAATAAAAGCCCCGGTCACGACAGGCAAAAAAAAGACCAAAGAGGCGTGGGGTGCACCAATATTGACACAAAACTGACACGGGAAATAATTTGACCAAATTCAGGCCACCTGCAATACCTGTTGGCCAGAAAACACAAATGGGAAGAATTAGTCAATTGTTGTACCCACACGCCTCAAAGCCCAATGTAACCGTTATATTTATCCTACTAATTTCTTTCGTTTTGGCTGTTCATGCGCTTACGCAAGCTGCACATGGACAAGCTGAAATTACTGAACCCTGCACCGCAGACAACATTACCCGTGTTGCGGCGGGCAACGAATGCTTGGTGATAAAAACTGATGGCGAGCCTGCCGAACGGACATCTCTGGTTATTTTCATCCACGGTGATGGATACCGCCGGGATCCTGCTGACTACGGACCCTCCGACTATATGTATCGGGCAGCACGAAAACATGCCGCAAAGGGCGTTGTAGCTGTGGGCTTAATCAGGCCGGGGTATTTTGATTCTAAAGGGAACAGCTCTACAGGCAATAGTTATCGCAGTGGGGACAATTACCGGCCTGACGTGATTGCGGCTGTAGGTGCCGCAGTCAAAACTCTGAAGAAACACTATAAAGCAGATACTGTTGTGTTGGTCGGACATTCGGGAGGGGCAGCAATCTCCGGAGTTATACTTGGCAAATACTCTGGTCTTGTTGATGCAGCTGTCCTTGGCGCCTGTCCTTGTAATATTCCTGAATGGCGGATTTTAAATAGAGGTCATAACAATTGGACCCGAAGCCTTTCACCTCATGATTATATCGACAAAACCGACAAGAACATCAAGGTTATCGCCATTACTGGCGCTGAAGATGGAAATACTAAATCTATTCTAGCGCAAAATTATATAGCGAGCTTAAGGGAAAATGAAATCGACGCGTCATTCATCGAGGTGCCCGAGGTTGGGCACAACGGTATAGTAAAAACAATTGAGTTCGAAACCGCAATTAACGAAATTCTCGAGGCCCAACAATAGCCTCCATTAGATATCCTTCTGCCTACTTATGGTAAAACGTGCAGACCCGGTCATGACCGATAAGCAGACACAAAAAAGGCCAGTGTAAACTGGCCTTTTTCAATCCGACTATATGGCCAACTTAATGACCAAGCTTCCAACTAAAAGTTAGAGAAGCTCTAGGTTACCAGCAGAGCTGCGACCACGACGGTCTTCAACTAGCTCGTAAGAGATTTTCTGGTCGTCGTTTAGGCCGTTAAGACCAGCAGCTTCAACAGCAGAAATGTGTACGAATACATCGTCGCCACCAGCTTCAGGTTGGATGAAGCCGAAGCCTTTAGTTGCGTTGAACCATTTTACAGTACCATTAGCCATGGTATTTTTCCTTCTTACGCGTATTGATATTAAAGCCGGAGAAGTAGCGTAAGTAGGTATCTAATCAGGCATCGCAAACAAGTTAAGTCTTTCGCGACAAAAGCTCACTACACGGTTTAGCTGACTGTGTAAAGCGACGTTAGGTTTTTAACATCGCTTTTTACAACAGTTTTTCTTAACGGAGAGACACTAAAACATCCTCAATAAATACGTCTAATTTAAAGCCTTCACCTCCCGCCGGGTCATACCCACGGCGCACCATCACAAGGTTCTCACTCGGCATAACAACCAGGAACTGCCCTCTATTGCCTCGTGCAGCAAATGTATCATCGGGAATATCTGGAAAGCGCTCATTATAAAGCCAAAACTGCGCCCCATACCCAGGTATTGGACCCCGTGCATTTCGCTCAGCGGGTTGAGGTCCAGACGGTGCCGCCACATACTGGGCCCAGCCCTCAGGGAGCAAACGTTCACCGTTCCATACCCCATCATTGAGGTACAGCACACCAACACGTGCGAGATCTCGACTTGTCGTCCAAACTTGGCTCGACAATATGAAGTTCCCCTCCCAGTCAGTCTCTAGATAAGTATCATTCATGCCGAGTTTGTTCAGCAACGCAGTGAAAGGATATTCGTTATATTCTTTCATCGTCTTAAACTGGTTTTTCAATGCTCTGATCGCCAACAGAGTATCATTGTTGGCGTATTTCCAGCGTGTACCAGGTACAGCCTCCAAAGCATGCTCTGTCGCACCGTCACTGACACGTCCACCACCTGCATACAGTCGGTCTGTTCGGTTACCTGCTGCATTGCTATCGAGCCCAGAGGCCATCTGAAGCAAATTTTCCAGTGTAATATTCTTCCGAGGGTCAATAGCACTTTGCCATTCAGCAATTGTGGCGGGAGCTTTTTCATCCAGCAAACCATCTTTTTCGGCAGTCCCCCCAACGGTCGCAGCAATACTTTTTTCCCCCTACCATGTTTGCTGACTGGTTTTTTGTTTTAAAACCTCGCTGTAGTTTTCCCCGAGCAACTCATCTGG
>JBFOLV010000504.1:0-5252 GCA_040830325.1 Kordiimonas sp.
GAAATGTCATTTCTGCAGCTAAGGCGCTAGAGATTGCGGGTCTTGTACCGGTTAAACTTCAAGCCAAAGAAGGTTTAGCGCTTTTGAACGGTACACAGGTGTCGACTGCACTTGCACTTTCGGGTTTGTTCGAAATTGAAAATGTATATTCAGCTGCAATGGTTGCTGGTGCGATGTCTGTTGATGCGATGAAAGGCAGTATGGCGCCATTTGATCCGCGCATACATGCTGTACGTCGGCAGCAGGGGCAGATTGATACAGCAGCGAAATATATAGAGCTTCTTAAGGGAAGTGAAATTAACGCTTCTCACATCAACTGCGAGAAGGTGCAAGACCCATATAGTTTGCGGTGTCAGCCGCAAGTTATGGGTGCCGCACTAGGTGTCATTCGTCAAGCTTCTGAAACACTGTTAACGGAAGCCAATGCAGTAACCGATAATCCGCTTATCTTCCCTGATGAAGGCGATATACTTTCTGGTGGTAACTTCCATGCGGAACCAGTTGCTATGGCGGCAGATATGCTTGCTGTTGCTGTTGCGGAAGTAGCATCTATTTCTGAACGCAGGACAGCTTTGCTTGTTGATCCGCATATGTCTGGCCTACCGGCATTTCTAGTTGAAGACGGTGGATTAAACAGTGGTTTCATGATTGCCCAGGTGACTACCGCTGCGCTGGTAAGTGAGAATAAGGGGCTTGCGCATCCAGGCAGTGTTGACAGTATTCCAACATCTGCGGGGCAAGAAGATCATGTTTCGATGGCAACACATTCAGCGCGCCGTCTTCACGATATGGCTTACAATGCCGGAGCAGTAATCGCCATAGAACTACTCGGTGCCGCACAAGGTATTGATTTTCACCGTCCTGCGCGGTCTAGTGAAACACTTGAGCATGCCCACAAGCTTGTCCGCGGTGAGGCGGATTTCTATGATAAAGATCGCTATTTTGCACCGGAGATAGAAGGCGTGCGTAAACTCGTGGCATCTGGTGATTTCAATGGCTTTGTTGAAGGGCTTCTGCCATCTTCTTAAGAAATCATTGAAAGTGATATGCTGTGAGTGATGTTTTTGATTTAACAAGGGGCGAAAGCCCCTTGATTGTTTCTTTTCCACATAGTGGGGAAGATATATCTCCCTATGCAAATAGAATGACTGCGGCTGCTCATAAAGTGCCTGACTGTGATTGGCATTTGCCGAGGCTTTATTCTTTTTTGTCAGGTACGGATGTCACTTGTATCAAAGCGAATTACGCACGATATGTCATTGATCTGAACCGGGACTCGTCCGGCAAGAGCCTTTATCCAGGGCAGAATGTGACCGAGCTTTGCCCTACAACTACCTTCGAGGAAGAAGCTGTTTATCAAAATGGACAAGCGCCTGATGAAGTGGAGGTGCAAGAGCGAGTGGCAACCTATTGGCGGCCCTATCATGACGCTCTCAAAATTGAGATTGACCGCGTAAAGGCTATTCATGGTTATGCTCTTCTATGGGATGCGCATTCAATTCGTTCCCATGTCCCTCGTTTTTTTGAAGGACGTTTGCCTGATTTGAATTTCGGTACAAACAATGATGAAACTTGTAATCCGACGCTCTCGGAAACCATTATGGATATTGTTTCTGACCAGCAGGAGTATTCTTCCGTTCTTAATGGCCGCTTTAAAGGTGGTTTTATTACGCGTAACTATGGTGATCCGGCAAACAGTGTGCACGCTGTTCAGCTGGAGCTCTCTCAGGTTACCTACATGAATGAAGACTATCCCTATGGATATGAGGCTACTCATGCAGAAGATATCGCGAGCTTAATTAAGAGAATTATTGAGAGAGTTAAAATGTGGCGACCTGAAACTGTTGTATCTTAGGGGTCATGGTTAAACGTTTCGTCGCACTTAATGCACGCTTCATCGTAATAATTGGGAAAAATTAGCAGCAAAGCGGCATGCAAGTGTCGAAGGCTAGTAGAATATACAATTACATAATTAGGAGGGAACCGATGAAGGAAGTGAATGTGGGGAGTGCTTCTAAAAGCATTCTCCGAAAAGCAGCGTCTATGACGGCTGCTATTAGCATGTTTGCGTTTGCTGTTGGCGCTGCGGATGGCGATATGAGCAAGGATGCATTTAACAAAGACCCATATCCTAGTACATATGAACCACGTCCGTCTGCAGAGTATACGCTTATTCAGAATGCGACGGTTCTAACGGGTACAGGCGCACAGTTAAACAATGCTTCGGTTCTTATTGAAAAAGGCAAGATTAAAGCTGTCGGGCAGGACCTGGAAGCCCCGGCTGGAGCCGTGATTATAGATGCATCTGGTAAATGGGTAACGCCGGGTATTATTGATGTTCACTCTCATCTCGGTGCTTGGGGAAATCCAAGTGGTGCTCTTCTTTATGATGGCAATGAAATGGTGCGCCCAGTTACCGCTGATGTTTGGGTGGAGCATTCTCTTTGGATGCAAGAACCAGGATATGCGCGGGCCCTAGAAGGTGGCGTAACAACATTGCAAATTTTACCTGGGTCTGGAAACCTGATCGGTGGGCGCGGTGTAACGCTTAAAAACGTCTATAGTACTACCCGTGAAGGCATGAAATTTCCCGGTGCACCTTACAGTTTGAAAATGGCTTGTGGTGAAAACCCTAAACGCTTCTATGGTACCCGAGGTGGGCCAGCAACTCGCATGGGTAACCAGGCGGGCTATAGAAAAGCTTGGATAAAAGCGCAAAGCTATAGGGAAAGCTGGGATAAGTATGAAGCTGATGTAGCTGCGGGCAAGGAAGACGTTAAGAAACCGACGCGAGACTTGGAGCTCGATACTCTTGCTGGTGTGTTGAGCGGCGAAATACTCGTTCATAATCATTGTTATCGTGCTGATGAAATGGCAACGATGGTCAACATGTCAAAAGAGTTTGGGTATAAGATTTCCACCTTCCATCATGCTGTTGAGGCCTACAAAATTAGGGACCTATTAGCGGATGAGGGAATATGCTCTGCTATGTGGGCTGATTGGTGGGGCTTCAAGATGGAAGCTTTTGACGGCATTGAAGAGAATGTACCTATGGTTGCTAAGGCGGGGGCATGTGCAATTGTACACTCCGATGATGATTTAGGTGTTCAGCGCCTAAATCAAGAAGCAGCAAAGGCTTGGGCTGATGGTAAGCGCGCCGGCATCGACTTTTCTAAGGGCGAGGCGATGACTTGGATTACTCTGAATGCCGCAAAAGCAATTGGTGTTGCTGATCAAACTGGTAGCCTTGAGGAAGGTAAAATGGCTGATGTAGTGATTTGGAATGGTGACCCCTTCAATAGCTACACGCTAACTGACAAGGTTTATATCGATGGGGCATTGATGTTTGATCGGTCCAACCCAGGTACCTTGCGTCAAGGCGACTTTGAAACAGGTTATGTTACTAAGGGAGCGCACCAATAATGAAAACGTTGAAAAAATATTGTGTCGCGGCTTCATGTTTTGTAGCTGCAGTTACAGGCCCGGTTGCAGCTGAGACAGTTGCAATTACAGGCGGAACTGTTCATACGCTTGGCTCTACAGGAACCCTTCAGAACGCTACAGTTCTTATTAAAGATGGTATTATTGAAGCTGTAGGGACGAATGTCTCTATTCCAGCGGATGCATCTGTAATTGATGCCAAGGGGCAAATCGTAGCGCCAGGCTTTATGCATCCTGACTCTATTCTTGGGCTATCGGAAGTTTCTGCGGTTGCCCACACTAATGCGCATAACGCCAGCGATTCAGTTTTTGGTGCGGTTTTTGATGTCAGCTATGGTTTAAATTACCGCTCGGTTGTTATTGCGGATAACCGCCGAAATGGAGTTACTCATGCTGTTTCAAATCCGTCAGGTGCTGATGGAATGTTCCTGGGAAGTGGTGCGTTTATTTCCCTGAGTAGTGCGCCAGATATGATGGTAGATAAAGGCCCAATGGTTCTGGACATATCTGAAGGTGGCAACCGTTCAGTGGCATGGGCACGACTGCGCCGCATTCTGGATGATGTGAAAGATTATAAACGTAATCGTTCTGCTGTTCAGAAAGGTAAAGGGCGTACTGATTATCTGCTTAGTGCTATTAACATGGATGCTCTTATCCCTGTGGTTGACGGTAAGCAGATTCTGGCAATGCGTCTGGACGGTGAAGTAGATATTCGTCATGCCCTCAAGTTAAAAGAAGACTATGACTTGGATGTTGTTCTTGTCGGGGCATCAGAGGCATGGCGAGTAGCTGATGAACTGGTTGCTGCCGATGTTGCAGTGGTTATCGACCCGCAAGACAACTTACCTACTAGTTTCGATGTTGTTTGGGCTAGCCGCAGTAATGCTGCTAAACTCAAGGCTGCAGGTGTTAAGTTTGCTATGGCTCCGGCGGGATCTGGTAATAATCATACAGCTGGCAATATCGGCCAAGTTGCTGCTATGGCAGTTGCCCATGGACTTGATTGGGAAACAGCTATGCAGGCGATTACAGTGGTTCCTGCTGAGATCTTTGGATTTAAAGGCTACGGTGCTCTTGAAGCAGGAAATGTTGCTAACATTGCGATTTGGGACGGTGATCCGCTTCAAGTGACATCCAATACAACGCATGTATTGGTTAACGGCGAAGATAAGCCACTCGTGTCTCGTAGAACTCTGTTGCGTGATAAGTATCTAGGTAAGTAAGGATACCAAACAAGTAACGAAAGGGCGGCTTTGGCTGCCCTTTCTCGTTTCTAGTGAAAATCTCTGCTTTTGGGGATGAGGCCTTTCACGTTTCTAGGGTGTCCTGCATGGCGGTATGGTGGTAGGCGGTTTTCTGCTTTTTGGGCTGCCGTAGGCTGTAAGTTACCGTCCGATAAGCGCAATAAATCTGGCGACGCATCTATTAGTTCTTTAGCAACTATGTGAGTGACATTCTCTTCTCGTTGAAGTTGGCCTTTAACAATGAGAAGCCTACTCCCCATGACAGTTGCGCGGGCGTGTTCAAAAACATTTTTCCAAACAACTGTGTTGGAAACACCTGTTTCATCTTCAAGGGTAATGAATATCACCCCTTTGGCACTACCTGGACGCTGCCTTACCAGTACAAGGCCTGCTACAGCGACCATGTCGCCATCCTTTTTCATGTCTAGCATCTTGTTTGTGATGATGTTGTGGTGTTCCAGCAAAGGGCGAAGGAAAGACAGGGGATGGGCCTTTAAGGATAGTCTTAGGGTTTGATAATCATTAACAACATGTTCTGGGAGCGGCATTTCTGGTAGATTTACATTA
>JBFOLV010000505.1:0-2061 GCA_040830325.1 Kordiimonas sp.
AATCGGGTCGGGGCTATGCCTTGACCTGCCCCTCGAGCAGCTCAATGCGCACCCTTCAGGTACGGTCTTAATGGATGCCGTCATTCCCTTACAAGCTCGGCTCAAATGTTTACGGTTGAAAAACATCAGCTTTCAATGCACTGACGTTACCGGGTTTCTAGCCACATTCTGGGGTAGCGTGAAAGGACAGTCCGTTACGCCGCCCGCTGAAGCTCCAGCATTCCCAAAAGAATACGGAATGGTAATCAGTTGCAACGTGCTGTCACAGCTTCCCCTTTCTTTCGCAAACAGCCCTCCCGCTGATGAAACAGAACAACGCATAACCGCAGCTATTCAGATCGCGCATATGCGAGCCTTAAATAGCACTAGGTGCCCTTTGATTCTTGTCACAGACTTTGATCGGATAGTAAACAACGAAGAAAATACAGATGTAATACCAACCGTAGCACCACAGTTGCTACCGGGGGATCCGCATAAACAATGGGTATGGCACATCGCCCCGAAAGGCGAAGTGCAAAAAGACTTGGATATGTCACTCAAAGTTGGCGCTTGGTTTTTGAGCAGCTGTTAATCCGTTTAATTTGTCCAACCTGTCCAACCTGGTCCACGCACCACACGGCCGGGTGTTGCACCCGTGTGTTCACCAGCTTTAATTACATGACCTCCATTAACCCATACATGAGTTACCCCTGAGGCAAGCGCATGAGGTTTTTCGAATGTGGCGTGATCCTGCACAGTTGCAGGATCAAAAATAACGACATCTGCGTAATTGCCAACGACAAGGCTTCCGCGTTCTTTCAGTTTAAGGTTTGTGGCAGGTAAATGCGTTAATTTCCTTATCGCTTCCTGCATAGGCATTAGTTTTTCATCGCGAACAAAAGACCCCAATACCCGAGCAAAAGTACCATAAGCACGAGGATGTGGATTGCCAAACGGCCCATCTAGCTCAGGATCCAATGCCGCTGAGTCTGATCCAAATGAAAGCCAAGGTAGTTTTGCCTGTTTATACATATTCTCCTTAGACATCAGAAAATAAATCGTACCAACTCGGCTACCATCCTCAATCACCAAATCTATCACAACATCCTCTGGATCCTGGCCGCGCTCAACAGCAAGCTCTGAGAGACGCTTACCAACGAGATGACGTAAATCAGGATTTTCAAAACCAGAAAGTAGTACACCGTCGTAACCGGCAGCCAGCATCAGGTTTTCCCACTCATCTGTTGGCGTACGCATTTCTTCCTTAACGCGTGCCCGTATTTCAGGATCTTTCAAACGTTCAGCCCAAGCATCATAACCGCCTTCTTGAACCCAGGGCGGCATCGCAGCATCAAGGCCGGTGGCCCCAGCTTGATATGTATACATATCTGCCGTAATCGCCAGCCCTTCGGCGCGCGCTGCTTCAATACGCGCAATAGCCTCGTCCATTTTATGCCAATTCTCCTGGCCGCTTGCTTTAAGATGGTAAACTTCTGCTGCTACATTACCTTCACGAGCGATAGTTATGAGTTCCTCAAGCGCCTCCAGAAAACGATTACCTTCACTGCGCATATGCGAGATATACATACCATCATACTCACCAACCACCTTAGCTAGCTCAATGAGCTCATCAGTTTTCGAATAGAAAGCCGGAGCGTAGATAAGTGAACTGCCAAGCCCAAGCGCGCCCTCTTCCATAGCAAACCGAACTTCCGCTTTCATCGCTTCCAACTGCTCAGCAGTTGGTGCAACATTTTCTTCCCCTAACTGATTCATACGTACAGTCGTGGCTCCAATAAACGAGGCTACATTAGGTGAAACACCTTTTGTTTCTAGGTGCTCTAGATATTCACCCAGCGTTTTCCACTGAGGTTCATAATTTTGGTCACGGAACGTCATCTCAGACAGTATCTTTTTACTACCTTCTGAAAGCGGCCCCCAAGACATACCCTCACCGAAAACTTCAAGGGTTACACCTTGTTTCAGATCCGAAAGGCCTCTTCCATCATGAAGTAAACTTGTAACAGCCCAAGAAAGCATATTGATAAAACCAGGGCTAACTGCTTGTCCTGTTGCATCAAT
>JBFOLV010000506.1:0-2771 GCA_040830325.1 Kordiimonas sp.
AATATGGTTTGCTTGTACCATGTGGCTGAATTGCCCAGGAAGTTTCTTCCCGCAGGGCTCGCTAAAAGCGACATATCTATTCCTTTTCCCTAAATACTCTACCCACAACACGCCGTTTACGGGCTTATAGTCGTTGTATAGGCTGTTTTTATAGGTGGCTAAGCTTCAAATCAAGGCAAACTGGACAAAAGCGATGACAGGATGAAACTCCCTATTAAATAAGAGCAATAATTTTGAACCAGCGTTACGGAAGCAAAGCCAATACTTCTTCTTCCGTGCTCTCCAATAACCGAGAGATGATTCCGTAGGAGAAACCTGCTCTCATCATTGATGCTTTTTCTTTTTCAATTTTTTCCTCTGACATCCGGTCTGCACGCCGAAATGCACCAAATCTGCGCCGCTTGATGTAAGCCGCAGCCGCTGAAAGATTTAAATCTACATCAGGATCATCTTCAGCCTCGGCTAAAATATTACGAATTATCTCAGCAGGCACCCCTTTATGTTGCAGATCTTGCTGAATGAGACGCTTAGCTTTTCCCTTTCTAAGTAAACTCTCAAAACGACTTCGGGCATATAGTTCATCATCAACATACCCCATTCGCACACATTTTTGCGCAACAGCTGCAATCCAATTTAACTGTTCAGCCGATGCA
This sequence comes from Kordiimonas sp., assembly GCA_040830325.1. Classification (GTDB taxonomy): domain Bacteria; phylum Pseudomonadota; class Alphaproteobacteria; order Sphingomonadales; family Kordiimonadaceae; genus Kordiimonas. The sequence goes on from JBFOLV010000506.1 coordinate 654, forward strand.
GGCTCATTGCCTTCGTTCCGGCGTCGAACTTTACGCTCTAAAACCTGCCTTAGATGCGCTTCAGTCGCAGAAAAGCGCCCCAAATAATGGAGCGCGGCACGCTCCAAGTAGCCCTTTGTTACTTTTTTTGCAGGCTTAGACATGTTTACAAATCGTCCAACGCATTCAAGAAACGATCAAACTCTGACTGATCATTATAATAGTGCGGCGAAACTCGCACCGCAGAATCGATGGCTCTTGCGCCTAGATCTAGCCGAGTATGAAAAACACTCGAAACCTGTACCGCAATCCCCAGCTTCTCCATTGCAGTACGTACATCATGAGCAAGCCAACCGTCTTTGTTAAATGTAATAATTGCTGCAGAGGCATCATACTGACATGCAGGCTCAATATCATTAATACCGTAAATTGCCTTACGAAGGCTTTGTGCGTTACACTGCGTCTGGGCCGTAGCTTTATCCACCCCCAGTTTAGTCAGATATTCAAGCGCAGCTCCAAAACCCACTTGGTTCAAACAGCTACGCTCCCACATCTCGAACATTGAGGCATCTTCGACAAGTTTATACTCATTGTCGCCGGTCCATGCCGCTGATTGGTTAGTTAACATCGCTGGCTCAAGTCGCTCTCGGGAAGCCTTATTGATGTATAAAAAGCCTATCCCTCTGGGGCCTCGAAGAAATTTCCTCGAAGTCGCAGTCGCTATATCACATCCAATATCAACAAAATTAACGGGTAACTGGCCCACCGACTGGCAAGCGTCAAGTATATAGAAAGCACCAACTTTTTGAGTAATAGCTTTAATCGCTGCTAAATTGGCTATCTGTCCACTTGACGATGCAACGTGCGTTATACTTACTATTTTAGTGTTTTCATCAACGAGTTCCGAGAGATGCTCAATATCCAATGAGCCGTCCTCAGAAGCACGGGCTACTCTAATTTCCACCCCTTCGTGCTTAGCCCGCTGTATACATGCTACATAGTTACTGCAATATTCATTATACATAGTAACAATGTTATCGGCGCTAGTAAGCGGGATACTATAGAAGGCCTTACTCCATGCATCTACAGCACCACTCGTAAGTGCATAATCTTCTCGTGAGCCGCCAAAAAGAGTAGCGAGTGAGAGGTAAACAGCAGACAACTGCGCTGACTGTTGTTCTTGAGCAACATAGCCACCAAGCCTAATTTCACTCTCTAAGTAATTCGACATAACATCGACAACGGATTGTGGCATCAGCGATGAACCACAGTTATCCAAATGAATACGGGAACTAAGCCCTGGCGTATCGCTGCGGACTTTAATCAGCTCTTCGTCTGTAAACATGGTTTGATTCGCTGCCATTTTTTTGTCTAATTTCTGGAATAATTCACTATCAAGGGCGTAATAACGGGTAAAATTTGCTTGCGGTTTTGGGTCACAAACTGTAATTCAGCCGTAATATTTAACGGCAGTGTAGCTTGCAAATGAACAAGCTAAATAAAAAAGACGCAAGTAATTTATCGGCTTTTCTGTTAAAGCTGCCATCTTAAATTTCTTTTAGTTCACAGAGTTACGTGAGCTATCACTTGTTGTTTTAGTAAGGTCCGGTTAAAGTTAAGGCCGGAGCAATTATGGTTGAAGCAGACACGATGACAGTTGTGACACCTACTCTTGATCCCGGCCTCCCTCGTAGGTATGCGGATTTTGATACTCTTGTTGATGCAATTGAGTATGCCGCACAAGGCCAACGCGGACCTAACTTTTTCAATGCAAAAGGTGACCTAGTTGAAACTCAAACGTGGCGCGAAATACGCGACCGTGCGGCAGAGATTGGTCGAAAACTTGTTGGGCTAGGCTTTAAAAAAGGCGACCGTATAGCGGTTATCGCAGAAACTAGTGCCAATTTTGTCGCCTTCTTCGTTGGATGTCAGTACGCAAGTGTTCTGCCTGTGCCCCTACCTCTTCCTACCTCATTTGGAGGCAGAGATGGTTATGTAGCTCAACTAAAGATGCAGATGGATAGCTGCGGCGCAAACGGCATCATGGCTCCCTCTTTTATGGAAGAAATGATCGCGAAAGCATCTGAAGGTCGCGATTTAATTTTCTCAGGATCTTTAGAAGATTACTTAGCTACAGAT
>JBFOLV010000507.1:0-2973 GCA_040830325.1 Kordiimonas sp.
CGTTGTTGGTAACTTTAACGTTTCAGAGCAGTTAGCTATCCAAAGCGGAATGAGTGTGAACATTGCTTGGGCTGGCGATGGTAGCGATACTGTTTTTGGGGGCGGAGGTAACGATAGAATAGGCGGCGGGGATGGCAATGACTTTGTTTCAGCAGGGGCGGGCGACGATATAATCTATGGGGGCAAAGGCGGGACTAGTAACCACGACCAACTCGAAGGCGGTGACGGGCAGGATGTTATCTATGCCTCTATTGGAAATGATACCGTGTCAGGAGGTGCCGGAAACGATATCGTTTATGCGGGATCAGGCAATGATACGGTTGAAGGAGGAAGTGGTGATGATACGTTGTGGGGAGGTGCTGGCGATGACACTTTGCAAGGAGGGGTAGGGAGTGATAGTTTTGGTTTTTCCCAAGGTTTTGGGAGTGACGTAATTTTAGATTTTGAAATTGGTGATGTCATAGATTTATCAGGAATCGGTAGTTTATCAATTGATGTAATTTTGGCTAATGTTTCATACAGCGATAACGGTACTAAGCTAGATATCGAAGGTGAGGGGAGTATCCTTTTGTTTGGAGTAGATCAAACTGAGTTTCAAACGTTCACTGATGCTGGTCAGATTGTTGTTTGAATTTAATGAGATTATAAACTTACAATTCTAGCCTGCACCAACTGACCCAAAAACAGCAAGCCAGTTGGTAGCAGGTAATATTCGTCACTTTAGAAGTAGCGGTGCCCTACCTGAAACTGTTGATAGGGCATTAGGGTACTGATTTAGTCCGCAAATTGTTTGTGCATGATGGGGCTGTTGATCATTTGCCAGACGAACTTTGGCCACATAGACCAATGATTGGCATTCCTCACTACGATTGTTTCAAATCCATCCAACGCCACCCTGTCATAATGGTTGCCAGCTAACATAACAGCTTCGATGTTTCTTAAAGCCCTTATGTCATTCAGTGGGTTTTCGCTTAGGAACACCAAGTCCGCCCGCGCGCCTGAGGTGATTTCACCAGCCTGACCTGATAGACCTAGGAAGTGAGCTGGTTTAATCGTAGCTGCCTGCAGTGCCTCTAGCGGGTTTAGGCCTGCTTTAATGAAATGGTCCAGTTCATCATGCATACCTGACCCTGGGAAAGCAAAACTGTCGGGTGTATCTGTACCTACAAATATCGGTACACCGGCTTTGTGAGCTATGCCAGTTTGCTCAATGCCGAATTCGTAGAAGGCCTGAAAACTTTCCGCGGCACCTTCACCGGCTCTGCGTGCCATACCATCTGCGTCTTGCAGCCATAGCATGCGGAGTGGAGCAGGGATGTATTTAAGGCGTGCATCGTTGCGGTAGTTTTCATCAAGTGCATAGGCGTCAAGCTTACGCGTGGTGTGCGTTGGCACAAAGGCTGTGCCTTGCTGTTTCATTGCTTGGTGGAGGGCTGAACAACGCTTAGTGTCATGCTCCTTGATCATGCGCATGCGTAGTTCATTTGTGTAAACTGACCGAATGTCGCTGCTTTCGCGTAAGGATGTCATTTCGGGGAAACACTCCCAAACGAACAACATAGCGTGTTCAATGCTGCGCTGACCTGCTTCAATAGCTTCAAATGCGGACACGCGGAATGGCAGATGGCCCGCAAGGTAAAGGTCTTGCTCTCCAGCAGCTTTTGCAAGTTCAAAATATCCTTCGCGCGGAATTTCGCTATATGGTTTCAGAAAATCTAATCCTCGCTGTTTGGCAAAAGTAACGCGGGCTCTTGCTCCTTCTGGCGTGGCTCCACCGAGGGCTGAATCCAGCGTGTCGGGAATTTCACTGCCGCCATTTATGGCAAGGCCAGTAATTTTATCATAGTGAGGCGATACCATGTCACCCGCAGATACAGCTTGATGCCACGCGCGTTTCTCATCAGCGCAGGCAACCCACGCATCTGCTTCACCAATACAGCCATTCATGTCCCTTACGGTTGTTACACCAGCAGCAACCATCATTGGATGCATTATGTAAGGGGAAAGCTTGATGCTGTGGGCGTGCATGTCAATTAAGCCTGGAATGACGTACTTGCCCTGACCGTGCACTACAAAAGCATCACTGGATGGCAGGTTCGTACCTATTTGGGCGATAGTACCTTCATTAACTAAAATATCCTGTGAGGGGAGGGTATTCCCTGTGGTGACATCGATAATCGACACGTTCTTGATGAGTGTAGATTGTGGCCGTGTGTTCGGTGTGGCAGTTGAAAGGGGCCACAAAATACCGGCTATAAAATATACAAGCGCTAAGCCTATCAAAGCGGATAACGCTTTAAACGTTAATATTAGGAACTTTTTCATGTGGCCCTCAATGCTGTTGCTGGTTTCTGCAAACATGCGTGGCCACGTGTGAAATGAATGTGAAAGGTGGCTGTGAGTGATTTGCTGCCAGCTATAGTGTTTTAAACGGATTGGGTATGAGGGCTGAAACGCGGCTTCTATACTCTCGGTACGTATCACCAAATTCGGCGATAAGCCCTTTCTCTTCAAAATAGAGCCCGATGAAAATGTAGGCTATCATACCAACAGCAAGGAGCGCGCGTCCATATGTCATGTCGGGTGTAGCAATCATAGCGATCAAGACACCTGTTTGGATGGGATGACGAACATATTTGTAGAAAAGAGGCGTTCTAAACTCCTTGTCTATTGAACCGATGTCAAAGGCTTGCTGAAGACCGAAGAGGTGATTGTGGTTTAGCATATATGTGGCTGCAGTAGTGATTGCGTAACCAGCGAAATAGATGACTGTAATGATCGTTCGCGTTACTGGGTCTGTAACAATCCATACGCTTTGATCCACCATTGGTTGCCAGAACTGAACGAGCGGAATGATGACGAGAGCGGTAGCCAGAACATATGTGGCGCGTTCAAGTTGGTTTGGAATGACTTTGGTTATAACTGCTTTAAAACTAGGCCGCGCCATGACGCTATGCTGCAGTCCAAATAAAA
>JBFOLV010000508.1:0-6091 GCA_040830325.1 Kordiimonas sp.
GCTTCCTTTCTGAGCGTGCTAGCTTTGTTGAGGCGGTTCAGGCCGCAGGTATTGCCTTTATCGGACCTGACCCAAAGGCCATTGAGGCGATGGGCGACAAGATTACATCGAAAAAACTTGCTGCTGAAGCAGGTGTGTCCACTGTTCCAGGCCATATGGGTATTATCGCAGACGCTGATGAAGCTGTGCGCATCTCGGCTGAAATTGGTTACCCTGTGATGCTCAAGGCCTCAGCAGGCGGTGGCGGTAAGGGCATGCGTATCGCTTGGAATGATGAAGAGGCGCATGAGGGATATCTGTCTGCACAAAATGAGGCACGTACCAGTTTTGCTGATGACCGTGTTTTCATTGAAAAATTTGTTGAAGAACCTCGCCATATTGAAATTCAGGTGCTTGGTGATAAGCACGGCAATGTCATTTATCTGGGTGAACGGGAATGTTCCATTCAGCGTCGTCACCAGAAAGTTGTGGAGGAGGCGCCAAGTCCTTTCCTTGATGAGGCGACCCGTAAGGCTATGGGCGATGAGGCTGTAGCCCTTTCAAAAGCCGTTGATTATTGCAGCGCCGGAACAGTTGAGTTTATTGTCGATAAGAACCGTAATTTTCATTTCCTCGAGAGGAATCCACGTTTGCAGGTGGAGCACCATGTGACAGAGGAAGTAACAGATGTTGATCTTGTTGAGCAAATGTTGCGTGTGGCTGCAGGTGAAGAGCTCACGATGACGCAGGATGATGTGACGCTAACGGGTTGGTCAATGGAGACACGCGTGTATGCGGAGGACCCATTCAGGGGCTTCCTGCCTTCTATAGGCCGTTTAACGCGTTATTTGCCGCCTGAGGAAGAGGACGGTGTTCGTGTGGATACGGGCGTGTATGAAGGCGCTGAAATTTCCATGTTCTATGACCCGATGATCGCAAAACTGGTTACAACGGGAGAAACGCGCGCAGAGGCGATAGCATTGCAGCGCCGGGCCCTTGATGAATATTATATCCGCGGTATTGCCCACAACATACCGTTCCTTGCTGCTTTGATGGCACACGAGAAGTTTCAAGCAGGCGATATGACAACCAACTTTATCGCTGAGGAATATCCTGACGGCTTTGAGGGCGGCAAGCTATCGGATGATGTTCGCGAGGCTATGATTGTTGCAGCCACCTTTATTAATGCGGTGGAAGAATCTCGTGCATCTCAAATTGATGGGCAGATTACGGAGCCTTATGGACCGCAAGGCAAACCTTGGGCTGTTACCATTGATGGTGAAACGGTCGAAACAGTGACAATTCCTATAGAGGATCATGCGGAAGTAGCCATTGGCCCCAAGGGTTTTGAAATCGTTGCGGAATGGATGCCTGGGCAGCCGGTTTTCCACGCAAAAATTGGGGAAACTGAATATGCGATGGAGCTTGATCGATTGCCACTTGGATGGCGTTTGACTTGTGATGGTGTTTCAAAAGATGTTTTGGTTCAAACACCGCGTGCTGCAGCATTGCTGAAGTTAATGCCGGAAAAAGTTGCGCCGGATACCTCTAAGTTTTTGCTTTGCCCAATGCCAGGTCTCGTGGTTTCAATTGCGGTTGAAGAAGGGCAAGAGGTGAAGGCAGGCCAAACGCTCGCGGTTGTTGAAGCCATGAAGATGGAAAACATCTTACGTGCAGAAAAAGATGGGATCGTAAAATCTTTAAGTGCAGAGGCTGGCGACAGCCTTGCGGTTGACGCCGTTATTCTTGAATTCGAATAAGCCTGTATCGACGGGATTATCGTTTATTGCTCTGCTAGTCTTTTCTCGGCGAATTTTTCAAATTCGTCGATTATACGACCTAGATAAGCGTTCCGACTATTGAGGCGCTTAGCTTCTTTGGCTGCATATTCTTTGTAGGTTTCGAGAAGTGATAGCTCTTGACTGATGGAGATGCTGATTTTTGTCAGTTCATCATAGTCAGCTATATCTGGGAAATTCTGTGCCATGAAACCGACATCACCTGTTGGCAAAGTTAGAATTGGTAAACCAGCCATAGCAGCTTGTGCTGCGCTACTTCCGCCTCCTTTTCTTGTTGGATTTAAGTAAACGTCGCAGATTTCGTAGACGGCCATAATGTCGGGCATCATGCCAATAAAATGGCAATGCTCTTTGATTTGTGGTTGATCGTCGAAAGCTTTCTCATAACCATTAAAACCACCAGCAAAAAGGAAATGAGCTTTTGGTTGTTCTTCCGCAATGTTTGCAAGTACTTGCCTGAATTCTTTGTTAACTTCAGTGCCAAGTCTGCCACCAATAACAGCGTAGATGAATGCGTCGTTGGGGATGTTGAACTGTTCACGCGTTAACTGGCTGAACTGGACGGGTTTGTGATAGCCCGGTGTTGAGGTGAATAGATGCTGATCCGCAATACCTTCATTTTCCAGTGTTTCCCAGTCTTCGGGGGTAGGTTCATCCCATGTGTGGTAGTAGTGATGTCGTGTTATGGGGATACTTCTTCCTGACATATAGAAGAAACCAAAACTGGATTCATGGAACAACTCTCCAAGAAGGTTTGGAGCTCCAATCGACAAGATCATTTCAGGTGAAAAATCAAGTATAGCTCTTATTGCTTCGCGTCCCGTTTCTTCGTTGAAGATACCATTGCCACAGAGCTTGAACGGCAAGTTGGTGCCTTCGTACGATACGTTGTTAATTCCGGTTAAAAGACGCTCCTCATATTGGGCTTGTATGGCAGGATTTATTGGGCCACTGGCAAGGCGAGAATTTTCACTGCTGCAGACGATTAGTACCTCTTTCCCATGATCCTCGATTAAGTTTTTGGCAAATTCAAAAGTGCGGACGCTTGGTGCGTGTGGCGGCATTTGGATTTGCTTGGTTACGATGACAACTTTGTTGTTTTTATGAAATGTAGGTGTCTTGATACTTGTCTCTTCAGCATAGATACGTTCAAGGTGATCCAGGCTACAGCAAAAGATATGACGCATTGTTTCGCGGTCACAGTGTTGAAGCAGCATTGGGTCTACTACATCCCCTTTACTAAAAGCATTCCAGCTCAGGGTGGCGAAGGTCCCAATGCTGTCTACTAGCGTTGGCTTATATTTAAGTAATAGGTTTTTCAAGGTGATTGAATGAACAGGTTTTTTCGTTAGCTCCAGCAATAAGCTTTCAATTACAATAGCCTTGTAAACATCTTTCGTTTTTCTACCTTGCTGTAGGTGTTGGAGCAGTATCTTTTTCGTTTCAGCTGTTATCTCAGTTCCTGCTAGAGCCGCAGCGACATTCGTGACATCTGTTACATCAATGCTCGACATTGTCAGCTCTGGGCGAGATAGGAATGCTACAACCTCTGTGACTTTGTTCATTTTTGTATTATGCTCCCCGGCATCGTAAATTTTTTAATATTTATAATGGTTTGATATTATGGTTTCTAGTTCTGACCAGCTTTTACTTTGTAAATCTATTCTCGCTGATCTAGTGGCATTTGATACGACCAGTCATTTGTCTAATCTTGAGCTTATTCAATATATTACCTCGTACCTTGGTGAATATGAAATCAAGACACAAACCATTTTGAATGAAACTGGCAATAAAGCAAATTTGATAGCAACTATTGGGCCAAATGTATCTGGTGGAGTAGTTTTGTCGGGACACACCGATGTTGTACCTGTTGTGGGGCAGAATTGGTCTACTGATCCATTCTCTGTTGTAGAAGCCGAAGGTAAGCTGTTCGGGCGCGGTACCTCAGATATGAAGGGCTTTATCGCTGCTACGTTGGCTGCGGTGCCCACCTTTATTAAGGCCAATCTAAAAAGGCCGATACATATCGCCCTATCATACGATGAGGAAGTTGGGTGTTTGGGGGTTCAGCAGATGTTGCAGCCTATCAAGGAATTTGTTGCCCAGCCAAGGCTCGTAATTGTTGGAGAACCAACCAGCATGCAGGTTGGTAATGCCCACAAGGGGCAGATGGTTTCCAAAACTTGTATTTGGGGTAGGGAAGCGCATTCAAGTCGACCTGATGATGGTGTGAATGCGGTGGAAATTGCGGCAGAATTGATTGGTGTGCTAGGCAAGTTGCGTGACACTGCGCGTGAAACAGGCGCAAAAGACAACGAGTTTGATCCACCATACACTTCGTTTAATATTGGACCGATTAGCGGTGGTAGTGCGTTCAATATCATCCCAAACCAGTGCGAATTTGATTGGGAGTTCCGTTTTGTACCGAGCGATGACGCTGACGCAATCATTGGAACATATAATGCCTACATCAACGATGTTTTAAACCCTCGTTTAGAGGCGAAATTTCCTGGGTGTCGCGCTGAGAATGAGGTGTGGGCTATATTGCCACCTCTTAAGGCCGAAAAAGGCTCTGACGCAGAAACTCTGGCTCTTGCCTTAGCAGAACGAAATGATACCACTGTTTTGGCGTTTGGTACCGAGGCAGGACACTTTCAGTCGATCGACTTTCCAACTGTTGTTTGTGGTCCGGGTGATATTGCCCAAGCCCATAAGCCCGATGAGTATATTGAAGTAAGCCAGCTTGAGGCATGCGGAAAATTGATGCGCCGTTTAACGGAAGTTTTAGCTTAGTCTCCTAGTTTAGCATCTCACTATGCTGTGATTTGGTATAACATAACATTAAATGTACTGGTAACTTCCATAACCATATGGAGGAAACAATAGTGAATAAAAAAATGCTTTTGAGTTCGGGCTTGTTGATAGCGACTGCTATGACTGTGGCAGGGGCTGCGCAAAGTGAGATTATCGCAAGTAATGGCCCTGATGGTATCTCGGCAGATAGCAAGAAGGTATATTTCCAGTCTTGGGTTCAGGGAGCTGATGGTAAGTTTAGTTCACAGCATTTCTCTGTAGATACAAATGGTGAAAATATTAAACGAGAAGGTCGGGTCGGTAAAAATATTGGCTGGCCTGCTTTTACCAAGGATGGCAAGCGGGCTGTTTATCATACACGTATCAACGGTAACGCCGAGCTTATGTTGGTTGATATGGTGGAGGCGAACAATCTCAACGAGTTTTCAACTATCAAAAGGCTGACTTTTGACAAAGAAGCTGATTTCTTTGCCGCATGGTCACCGGACGAAACAAAGATAGCATTCTACAGCTGGCGCACAGATGTTGCCCAAATTTTTGTGATGGACGCCGATAGCACTAACATACGTAATTTATCAAACAACACTGCGCGCGAGAGTGACCCAACATGGTCTGTCAAAGATGAAATCACCTTTGAATCGCATGTAAGCGGTAATGCCGATGTGTGGGTGATGAACGGTGATGGTACAGGACGACGAAACTTAACCAATCATCCGTCCGAAGATAGCTGGGGTGCTTGGTCACCGGATGGAGAGCAGATTGTTTTCTCTTCTGATCGGGACGGTGATCATGATTTGTATGTGATGGACAGGAACGGCGGTAATCTACGGCAAATAACGAATAAACCCGGTACAGATCATTGGCCTCGTTGGTCCCCCGATGGTACTTTTATTTCTTTCTCCAGAGAAATTGATGATAGAGCGGCCGTGTTTATCATCAAGCCTGATGGAACCGGCGAAAAACAACTTACCACCAAACAGTCTTATCATGTAAAATAGGCAGCCATATATGACGAATGGTGTTTGATTGTTATGGATGAGAAACAAGTTGCAGTGCGTGCTCAGATCACTGGGCGCGTACAAGGAGTATGGTATCGTGGTTGGGCAGAACAGCAGGCCAACGAACTAGGATTATTTGGCTGGGTGAGAAACCGCAAAGAAGGCTCCGTTGAGGCATTGTTTATTGGACCTCAAACAGCTGTGGATGAGATGCTGAGGCTTTGCGAAGATGGCCCTGATCATGCAGTGGTGGAAAAGGTTGGTACAGAAACAGCGCAAGGCTTAGCCCCGCGCCGATTTGAGATAAAGCCTACTGTTTGAAAATTGAGAATACTCAGATGAGATATAGCTATATCTGAAATACTGGGTGGGATTCCTCAATGGGGTTGCTAGTGTCTTGGGTGCCTTCTTCTGTTGGCATTGCCTCATACGGCAGTTTGGACGTTTTGTCCGCTGGTCTTGCTGGCACTTCAAAATCCATCGTCTGTGTTTTTAAGCCAA
>JBFOLV010000509.1:0-4948 GCA_040830325.1 Kordiimonas sp.
ATAACCACCAAGGCAACTGCCGGTGCCACAAACACCAGGCCATCTACGCGGTCCAATAATCCACCATGACCAGGAATAAGCCCACCAGAATCCTTCACTCCGAACGAGCGCTTCACACCGCTTTCAGCCAAATCCCCTACTTGTGACCAAACAGCAAAACCCGCGGACAATAGAGCAAGTAAACCAAGCGACAGCCCGAGCGGCTCTATTGCATTCACTGCAACGCTAACTCCTACGCTCAACGCCATTCCACCAAGTAAACCTGCCCAAGTTTTCTTTGGGCTAACCTGTGGTGCCAATTTCGGCCCGCCAATACCTTTGCCTGCAAAATATCCTCCGATATCCGTAGCCCAAACAATTAGTAACACCCAAAGCACTAGCATTCCGTCAACACCTCGTAACCACCAGAGTGCTACTAAGGGTAATGCTACGTATCCTAGCCCAATAATCCACCAAGCCTGCGGTTTAAAAGCAGTGTATTTTGCGAAAAAACTTCCCAATGCGGCTAAACCGAATAGCAAAAGAAGTAAATCCAAGGCGTTAGGCACCAGTACTTCCACTGCAGATACAAGCGCTACCATCACCAAAGCTAGAAGCCAGCCCCAAAAATCGCCGCCAGCAGACGTAAGCTTTACCCACTCGGTTGCCATCAAGATACCGCCCAGCATCAATAATGCAGCAAACCACCATCCGCCCATATAGACAGCGCCTAACACGGGCGGCAACAGCAATACCGCTGATACAATACGTTCTATCAAATTTCTGGATATACCACCTGGCATGTTATCGGCTACTTCCTACGGCCTTACGCCGTAACGCCGATCACGGCCGACATATGCGTCCACAGCATCAACAAAATGTTGTTTTGTAAAATCAGGCCAAAGGGTTTCGATGAAGAGAAACTCAGAATAAGCCGCCTGCCATAGCAAAAAGTTGGAAAGTCTTTGCTCTCCGCTAGTCCGGATTATTAAATCCGGATCAGGCATATCATGTGTAAATAACGCACCAGATACGTCATCCTCAGAAATTTCTGAAGCATCTTTATCGCCAGAAGCTACATTTGAAGCTATTTTTTGGAAAGCGGCAACAAGCTCCTCTCTACTGCCATAACTCAAAGCTATTACTAAGGTAAGCTTGGTATTACCGGCTGTTGAGGATTCTGCTTCTTCGATCTTTTGAACAATATCCGAAGAGAGACGATCGCGCCGACCAATAACCTTGACCCGAACGCCTTCCTTATGAAGAGACTTTATCTCCCGAGAGAGATACATCTTTAAAAGCCCCATAAGGTCTTTGACTTCATCAGCAGGACGGTTCCAGTTTTCACTTGAAAAAGCGTAGAGCGTCAAATATTCCACACCAGACGCAATTGCACCTTCAACGGCTTCACGCACAGCCTCAGCACCCTGCCGGTGACCTTTTGAGCGATTTAGCAATCTGTTTTTTGCCCAACGACCATTGCCATCCATAATGATAGCAACGTGCCGAGGGGGTGGGGGAAGAGTTTCTTCCCCTAAAGTTGGGGCATTCAGCGCCATACTCTAAACCTGCATTATTTCTTTTTCTTTGGTTTCTAATGCGCTGTCGATCTGTGCAACGAATTTATCAGTCAATGACTGAACTTCATCGGCATACATTTTATGATCATCTTCGCTGATCAATTTATCTTTTTCCATCTTCTTCAGCTGGTCCATCCCTGCTTTGCGGACGTTTCTTACTGAAATACGGCTATTCTCTGAATATTTGGCCGCAACTCGAGCCAGCTCTTGTCGGCGCTCTTCGTTTAGCTCTGGTATTGGAATACGAACCAGTTGGCCATCAAGCATCGGGTTGAGGCCCAATCCAGCTGTACGAATTGCTTTCTCTACTGCTGAAGCGTTTGCTTTATCCCAAACTTGTACAGATAGCATTCTAGCCTCTGGCACAGACACAGTCCCAACCTGATTAAGCGGCATGTTAGCGCCATAAACATCAACGGTGACAGAATCTAGTAAGCTTGTTGATGCCCGTCCCGTTCTTAAGCCAGCAAACTCATGCTTTAGAGAGTCTACTGCACCGCTCATGCGGCGTTCAATATCGTCTAGGTCAATATCATCGCTCATAATTTCTACTCCTCACCTACAGTTGTGCAGGTTCCTCCCCCTTGAAGTACCTTCACAAGTTCATCTTCTTCATGAATTGAAAATACAACAATTGGAATATTGTTTTCACGACTAAGGGAAATCGCCGAAGCATCCATTACTTTAAGGTCCTGCTTCAACACATCCATATAACTAAGAGTATCATACCTTACGGCTGATGGATCTACTTTTGGGTCGGCATTATATACGCCGTCAACCTGCGTACCCTTTAGAAGGGCATCACAGTTCATTTCAGCAGCTCTAAGCGCTGAAGCTGTATCAGTTGTAAAGAACGGATTACCTGTTCCTGCAGCAAAAATAACAACGCGGCCACGTTCCAGGTGTCTAATCGCACGTCGGCGAATATACGGTTCGCTAACTGTTGCCATCGGAATGGCTGACAACACGCGGGTATCAACACCAATTTTTTCGAGAGAATTCTGAAGCGCCAGGGCATTCATTACCGTAGCCAGCATTCCCATATAATCTGCGGTAGAACGGTCTAAGCCTTCAGCAGCACCCTTCAGTCCACGGAAAATATTACCGCCACCGACCACTACACAAACTTCAGCACCTATCTCACGTGCATTTTTTATCTCTCTAGAAACTCGGTCAGCGGTTTCAGGATCAATCCCGTAATCGCCACTCCCCATCAGGGCTTCACCTGAAAGCTTCAACAGAATACGCTTGTACTTTGGTTCTGATGACATTCTACATATCTCCCCGTTCGCCAACTAAGGCTTGCCGCACCATATCTTCTAAATACTTATATGGCTAGTTAGTTTAGATGATTATTTTTATGGCTTTTTTAGCCGAAACAAGTGCTTGATGCATATTACGCGCAAAAAAAAGCCCAGAGACTTTGCCCTGGGCTTCTTCAGATTAGATATTGCTTAATTAGCTACCTGCAACAGCAGCTACTTCAGCAGCAAAATCTTCTTCTTTTTTCTCAAGACCTTCACCCATTTCCATACGAATGTATGAAACGAGCTCAATGTCAGTGCCAGCATCTTTCGCAGCTTTTGCAACTACGTCAGCGATTTTAGTTTCGCCGTCGATTACGAATGTCTGCTTAAGAAGAACGATTTCTTCAAGGTATTTGTTCATGCGACCAACAATCATTTTCTCAATGATGTTGTCAGGCTTGCCAGATTCGCGCGCTTTCTCGATCTGAACCTGCTTCTCACGCTCAACAATCGCTTGATCAAGGTCTTCTTCAGAGAGTGAAGCTGGATTTGCTGCAGCAATGTGCATAGCAAGCTGCTTACCAAGTGGCGCAAGAACATCTTCGCCAGCAGCTGACTTCAAGCCAACTAGAACAGCAATCTTACCCATACCATCCACAACTGCGCCGTGAATGTAAGAAGCAACATGCCCTTCGTCCACCTCAAGAATAGCTGAACGGCGGATGTTCATGTTTTCACCGATAGTTGCGATATTGTCCGTTAGAACTTCGCCGACATTCTTGTCTGAACCAGGGTACGCGGCGCCTTTAAGAGCTTCAGCGTCTGTTTCGCCAGTTTCAAGAACGACTGCAGCAACATCAGACACAAAGCCCTGGAACTGCTCGTTACGAGCAACAAAGTCAGTTTCTGAGTTTACTTCTGCAACAGCAGCTTTTGTACCAGCAGACTTAAGAGCAACAAGGCCCTCTGCTGCTACACGGCCAGATTTTTTAGCGGCAGCAGATAGGCCCTTAGTACGAAGCCAGTCAATAGCAGCCTCTAGGTTACCATCAGTTTCTGACAGCGCTTTTTTACAGTTCATCATACCTGCGCCAGATTGTTTGTGTAGAGATTTAACGAGAGCGGCAGTAATTTGTGCCATTGGAGTTCTCCTTAAAGGATCTCACCTAAGTGAAGTTCTGAGAAAGACCCGGGAAGGTCATACCGTCCCGGGATACTCGCTCAAATATTAGACAGATTTATTACGCTGATTACTCAGCTGCAGGAGCTTCTTCAGCTGCTGCTTCAGCTGGAGCTTCTTCAGCAACAGCTTCTTCTACTGGAGCTTCAGTTGCACCGAGATCAACACCTTGTGCAGCAAGATCAGCTTGAATACCATCAAGAACAGCGTCAGCAATTAGATCACAGTAGAGACGAATTGCACGTGTAGCATCGTCGTTACCAGGAACCGGGAATTGAAGGCCGTCTGGCTTAGAGTTTGTATCAATAACACCAACTACTGGGATGTTCAGGCGGTGTGCTTCTGCAATAGCGAGCTCATCACGGTTTGTATCAACCACAACAATGATGTCAGGAAGACCACCCATGTCTTGGATACCACCAAGAGAAAGCTCAAGCTTATCGCGCTGACGAGTCATCTGAAGAGTTTCTTTCTTCGTAAGACCAGTGTGCTCTTGAGAAAGAATTTCGTTTAGCTCTTTAAGGCGCTTGATTGACTGGCTGATTGTCTGCCAGTTAGTCATCATGCCGCCGAGCCAACGGTGGTTCACATAGTACTGACCACAGCGCTTCGCAGCTTCTGCAATGATTGGTGAAGCTTGACGCTTAGTACCAACAAAGAGAACACGACCACCGCCTGATACAACGTCGCGCACAGCTTGCAGCGCACGTGTTAGGTATGGAACAGTTTGTGAAAGATCGATGATATGTATACCGTTACGGTCGCCGAAGATATACGGCGCC
Organism: Kordiimonas sp.; assembly: GCA_040830325.1. Lineage (GTDB taxonomy): Bacteria > Pseudomonadota > Alphaproteobacteria > Sphingomonadales > Kordiimonadaceae > Kordiimonas. Next base: position 4,769 of record JBFOLV010000509.1, read on the forward strand.
ATTTTAGGGTTCCAACGGTGTGTTTGGTGACCAAAGTGTACGCCTGCTTCCAAGAGCGCGCGCATGTCGACTACTGGCATCGCCATAATAATAATCCTTTTCCGGTTCAATCCTCCGCGGGGGTGCGCCAAAACATCATTGCTTTAACACCGGATGGCGGCTTACCAACACAGTAAACAG